>NZ_PJBT01000193.1:0-178273 GCF_002836035.1 Halomonas sp. MES3-P3E
CTAGGTCATTGGCCTGTTCGCCAGCAGTGCCCGCCGTGGAGATAGTGATCTCAATGTCGGGATAGAGCGCCTCAAGGCGCTTTTTAGCCTCTTCGGCGTGGTAATTGACGCCCCCCGTCCAACCATGGGTGGCAGCGGGAATGGAGACACCGATAGTGTACTCCTGGGCAACCGCGGTGCCGGAGAGCCCTATCGCTGACGCGAGTGCAGCGGTAGTGACGCAGGCCTTCACTGTTGTCTTGATGGTTCGCATGGTGATGCTCCTTTCGTGTTTGTACTTGTTATGTTTCGCTGCTTGTCGTTGATGTTGCGCTGTTAGCGAGTGAGTTTATGGTCCTGTTTTCCTCCACGATGCACGCTGCAGATAAACCGCCACAATGATGATGATCCCCTGCACCGTGCCGTTGAGATAGTTGGAAATGGCGTCGGTCAAATTGAGAATATTGCCAATCATGGTGAGCATGATGGCGCCCACCACCGTGCCCCAGATGCGCCCATGCCCACCCTTCAACATGGTGCCGCCAATAATCACCGCGGCAATCGCCTCTAACTCCCAGAGCACCCCGGTGGCACCCGAGGCAGAACCCAAACGCGGCACATAAATAATCGTTGCTAGCGCCACACACACGCCTTGCAGCATGTAGGTCAGGGTTTTCACGCGATCCACATGAATGGCACTGTATTCGGCGACCTTTTCATTAGAGCCGATGGCAAAGCAGTAGCGACCAAAGCGCGTATAGTTGAGCAAGATGTAGCCGATGACGGCCACTGCCAAAAATACCCACACAGGTATGGTGATGCCCAAAAAGCTGCCGTAGTACACCGGGCGGTAGATATCCCGTACTGCCCAGTCCAGCGTCAGCGTTCCGCCATCAGAAAGGTAGGTCACCAGCGAACGGTAAATCCCCATGGTGCCAAGGGTGACAATAAACGCTTCGATCTTGCCTTTCGTCGTCACAATGCCGTTGATAAAGCCGGCGCAAATCCCCAACAACAACGAAGCGCCAATACCCAGCAGTATGGTGGTCCACCCAGCACCGAACTGCTCAATGAGGCTATTCATTAAAATAATCATCACCCCGGCAATAAAGGCCGCCATGGCCCCCACCGAAAGATCCAACCCACCGGCGGTAATCACGAAGGTGGCGCCGATGGCGATAATGCCGATAAAAGCACTGCGGGTAAGCATGTTCGAAAGGTTATCCAGCCCCAGAAACGCCGGATTAATCAGCACCCCCAGCAGTCCTAAAGCCACCAGCGCCACAAACGGCCCCCAGGTTTTCAGGTCAATCGCGAAGCCTTTTTGAGTAATCATTTTATTCGCTGCTTTATTAGTCGTTTTGTTATTAGCCATGACGCTGCTCATCGACCCCTACTCCTTTAATACCGGATGCGTACTGCATAATTTCTTGTTCATTAATTTGTTCGCCTTCAAGTACGCCAGTGAGCACGCCGGCACACATCACCGCCACACGATGGGAAAGGCCGATAAGCTCGCCCATCTCGGACGAGATCAAAATCACCGAGCAGCCTGAATCCGTTAGCTCACGGATAAAGTGATAAATCTGGTGCTTGGTGCCCACATCGATGCCCCGGGTCGGTTCATTGATAATCACGATTTCAGGGTCGATGGACATTACCTTGGCGAGCAGCAGCTTTTGCTGGTTGCCGCCGGAGAGTTCAGCGGCGGTGCGTGCAGCCGTGCGCAGCCGGATATCGAAGCGCTCAATCGCCTGTTGAAAGGCTTGCTCTTCACGGCGGCGATCGATCAGCGGGTGGCAGTGAGCGCGCAGGTTGAGCAGAGTAACGTTGGAGCGCAGATCCATATTGAGCACTAGACCTTTGCCTTTACGATCCTCGGTGAGATAGGCGATGCGCTGATGCACCGCATCACGCAGGTGGCGCATGACTACCGGCTGGCCGTTGCGCAGCACCTGCCCAGCGCTTTTGCGGCGCAAACCCAGCACCGCTTCAATCAACGCGGTGCGCCCCGCCCCTACAATGCCGCCGAACCCCAACACCTCACCCCGACGCAGGGTAAAGCTGGCGTGCTTAACGGCGCCGGGCACTACCATATCGCGCACTTCCAATACCAACGGCGCATCGTCAGGAAGGTGGGTACGCGGCGGATACATTTCAGTGATCTCACGCCCCACCATCAACCGCGCCAACTCCTCTTTGCTGCGCCCGGCCATGGGGCCGCTGTCCACCAAGTGGCCGTCGCGCAGGACTGTTACACGGTCAGCAATTTGCTCGATTTCACGCAACTTGTGGGAGATATACAAAATGGCCACTCCCCGCTGGCGCAGGCGGTCGATCAGTGCAAACAGCACCTTTACTTCGTTTTCAGTCAAGGTGGCGGTAGGTTCGTCCATTATCAGCACGCGCACATCGCGGGTGATCGCCTTGGCGATTTCCACCATCTGCTGGTCTGAGGTGCTGAGGTCTTTCACGCGGGCGCGTGGATCGACATGCGTTTCAAGCTCCGCCAGCGCCGCCCGGCTACGTTCCCGCATAGCGCGTCGGTCTAGAAACAGCCCCCGACGCAGTTCGCGGCCCAGGAAGATGTTCTCCTCCACGCTGAGCTGTTCCGCTAGTGCCAGTTCCTGGTGAATCATCACCACACCGTCGGCTTCCGCCTCACCGCTGGAGCGGTAATGCCGTTGGTGGCCGTCCACCAACACGTCGCCAGATGTCGCGCTAAGGTAGCCGGCCAGAATTTTGACCAGCGTCGATTTTCCCGCGCCGTTCTCACCCAACAGGGCATGCACTTCACCCGCCTGAAGGTCGAGATCAACGTCGAATAAGACCTGGTTTTCGCCAAACGAGCGGCAGAGTTTGCGCGCTGATAAGAGCATGGAGCCACCTGTCGTTACTGTTGTTATTATGCGTTTAAGGCTTACCACTATTATTTATATGCCGTGCGATGCTTTATTTACTTTAGGTGCTAAAATAAATAAACGCATATGCAACTTAGGTCGCATTTTGCGATTTTTCACCTCAAACAATAACGGCATTTTTATGGCGCTTACGTCGACTGATACCAGCCGCTATGACAACACGCTAGCGGTTATCCGTACCCTGCGAGACCAAGGACCGGTGGCACGTGTTGACCTGGGTGCGCTGAATGGCATCAGCTCAGCCACGGTGACCTCCATCAGCGCCGAGCTGCTTCAGCAGGGCCTGATCAAGGAACGGCCGCCAGCAGCACCCCGCCCCTCCGGGCGTGGGCGTCCCAAGACGCTGGTTGAGCTCAACCCGCAAGCGGCCTGCGTGGTGTGCATCAAGCTATCGATCAATGAGATTCAGTTGGTGGTGGGCGATTTCTCAGGCCAGGTACGCCATAGCGAGCACCACGCGGTGCCCACCCTGACACTGAGCGCCGACGACCTGGAAACGCTGCTGAAAGAGAAGATCAGCGCTGTTTGCGCGCAACAGCTAAACGGGTTTCAACGCTTGGCGGGGATCTGCTTGGCCGTGCAGGGGGTTGTATCTTCGCAAAGCGGGTCGATTATCTGGTCACCCGCGTTAAGCTTTCGCAACGCACCGATATCGGCACAATTAGCCGATCGTTTTCACTGCAGCGTACTGCTGGAAAACGATGCCAACTGCATTGCCAGTGTGCTGGCGGCAAAGCCTGACTATACGAATTGCCCCAACTTGGTGGTCATTATGCTGGGCTACGGCATTGGTATGTCAGTATTGATTAACGGCGTGCCTTACCTTGGCGCCAATGGTTCAGCGGCGGAGTTTGGCCATAGCAAATATCACCCGGATGGCGCCCTGTGCGCCTGCGGAAAACGGGGATGCATTGAAGCTTATGCCAGCGACTATGCGCTCTACCGCGCCGCCGACCATTTAAACCTCCCCGCTGGCGATAGCGCTCACCCCTCCGAGCAGCAGATGCAGGCGCTAACCCAACTAGCGCTGCAAGGCGACCTCTTGGCTCAGCGCATCTATGCTGAGGCGGGTCGCGCGTTGGGCTATGGCATCGCCAATGTCCTGGCGCTGTTTAACCCCGATCTGGTGCTGATTACCGGCTCCGGCGTGCGCGGTTTTGACGCCATGCAGGCCACCATGCATCACGCCATTGATGAAGCCCTGGTGGCCGAACTGAGAGGCACCACCCGCATCGAAAGCTGCGCCTGGGATCGCGACATGACCTGCATGGGCGGCATCGCCATGGCGCTACACGCTACCGATGGCGAAACGCTGTCGGAGAGTCAGGCCAGCTTCGTCAGTTAGTGCGAATGACGCGGCACGTCAGACCCTCGGCAGCCCACCAGGAAGTCAAAGTCGCAGCCTTCGTCGGCCTGGAGCACCCGCTCGATATAGAGCTGGCGGTAGCCACCCTGGCTGGCGATCAGCGTTGAGGCGGCGGTGGGGTCGCTCTCGGCCAGGCGCGAGGCCAGTTCTTCGTCACTGACCTCTAGATGCAGTCGCCCGCTTTCGCAGTCGAGCTCGATCCAATCACCGTTACGTACCGCGGCTAGCGGGCCACCGGCGGCGGCTTCGGGTGCCACGTGCAGGACCACGGTGCCGTAGGCGGTGCCGCTCATGCGGGCATCCGAAATACGCACCATATCGGTAATGCCCTGGGCGAGGATCTTGGGCGGCAGGCCCATGTTGCCCACCTCGGCCATGCCGTGATAACCCCGTGGGCCGCAGTGTTTCATGACCAGAATGTCATTGGCTTCCACGTCCAGGTCTGGGTCGTTGATGCGCGCCTTGTAGTCGTCGAAGTCCTCAAACACCACCGCACGACCGCGGTGCTGCATCAGCTCGGCTGTTGCCGCCGAGGGCTTGAGCACCGCGCCATTGGGGGCGAGATTACCGCGCACCACGCAGATGCCGCCGTCCGCGGTGAGCGGATTATCCAGCTTGCGGATCACTTCGTCGTTATACAGCGGGGCGTCCTGAACGTTTTCCCACAGGGTTTTACCGTTGACGGTGAGCGCGTCCTTGAAGGGCAGCCGGTCGGCCTCGCCCAGGCGCTTGAGCACCGCAGGCAACCCACCGGCGTAGTAGAACTCCTCCATCAAGAACCGCCCTGAGGGTTGCAAATCGACCACAGTGGGGGTGCCGCGACCCACTCGACTCCAGTCGTCCAGGGTTAGATCCACACCGATCCGCCCGGCAATCGCCTTGAGGTGAATCACCGCGTTGGTGGAGCCGCCAATCGCCGCATTGGTGCGAATGGCGTTGTCGAAGGCTTCCTTGGTGAGGATTTTGGAGAGCCGCAGGTCTTCGTTGACCATCTCGACAATCCGGTTACCCGAGAGGTGCGCCAGCACATAGCGGCGGGAGTCGACGGCCGGAATCGCCGCATTATGGGGCAGCGAGGTGCCCAGCGATTCAGCCATGCAGGCCATGGTGGAGGCAGTGCCCATGGTGTTACAGGTGCCCGCCGAACGGGACATGCCGGCTTCCGCGGCCATAAAGTCGTGCAGCGATATTTCGCCTGCCTTGACCTGTTCGGAGAGCTTCCAGACCACGGTGCCGGAGCCAATGTCCTTGCCCTTGTGCTTGCCGTTAAGCATCGGCCCGCCGGTGACCACGATGGTGGGGATATCGCAGCTCGCCGCGCCCATCAGCAGCGCCGGGGTAGTTTTGTCGCAGCCCACCAGCAGCACCACCGCATCGATGGGGTTGCCGCGAATCGCTTCCTCCACGTCCATGCTGGCCAGGTTGCGGGTAAACATCGCGGTGGGGCGCAGGTTGGATTCGCCGTTGGAGAACACCGGGAACTCCACCGGGTAGCCCCCCGCCTCCAGCACGCCCTGCTTCACGTGCTCCGCCAACTTACGAAAGTGCGCATTGCAAGGAGTGAGCTCCGACCAGGTGTTGCAGATACCGATGATCGGTTTGCCCTGAAACTCATGGTCGGGAATGCCCTGGTTTTTCATCCAACTGCGGTACATAAATCCGTTCTTATCAGCCGTGCCAAACCATTCAGCACTGCGCAGCGGACGTTGACGTTGGCCCATGAAGTTAACTCCTTGTTTTAGTTCGGTGACAGCTGACGGCCTAGTGGTATATGTCGATGGCTGTTTTGAATTTGCACGACACTAAACCACCTTCAAGAGATAGTCGACCATACAAAAGTATATGTTGAACAATTGCTCTTAATGTTCAACATTACCCTCTCCATATGGGTCGCTGACCCTGTTCACCACCACTTTCTCCACAACAAGAATCTTGAGGAATAGTGCCATGCTCACATCGAAATACAGTTTGCTACTCACTGGCTCAGCGCTGCTGCTAGGCCTTTCAACGGCTCAGGCGGCCGAGTACGAGTGGAAGTTTCAGGCGTCAGAAACCTCGGGCGAGCCCAGCTTTAAGATCAAACAGGAATGGGCTAATAAGATCACAGCAATGACCGATGGCCGTGTTGAGATTGAGGTAATGCCGATTAACGCCGTGGTTGGCCCCACCGAAACGCTCTCGGCGGTCAGTGCCGGTATCCTGCAGGGTCATATGACCGACCCCAGTTACTTCTCTGGCCAGGATCCCGCGTTCGGCATGCTCGGTAACCTTGTTGGCGCCTGGCAGAATCCCTACGACTTCTTGGAGTACATGAAGTACGGCGGCGGCGAAGAGCTGTACAACGAACTAGTCGAACCTTATGGCGCGCATTTGATCAGCGCAGCGACCTTTCCGCTGGAGTCAGTACCCTCCACGGTACCTATCGAATCCATCGCCGATTTTGAAGGGCTTAAGATCCGCGCCCCCCAAGGCATGGTGTACAACATCTTCGAGCGCATTGGCGCCACGCCCGTCAATCTGCCGGGCTCTGAGGTATATACCGGTCTGGAAAAAGGTGTGATCGACGCTGCTGACTCCACGGTGCTCTCCAACAACGACGCCATGGGCCTGCACGCCTTCGCCCCTTACCCGCTTTACCCTGGCTTTCACTCCATGCCAATGATCGCTGTCTCGATCAACAAGGATATCTGGGATGGCCTGCCCGAGGAGCTACAAACGACGTTAAATACCGCCTTTGATGGCATGGCGTATGACCTGATTGCGCGCCTCAAAGAGCAGGATATTGAGACCTTACAGCGGCTTCAGGATGACCCAGACGTTCATCCCTTCAACTTGCCCGAAGAAGAGCGTAAGAAATTCCGCACCGCGGCTGAGCAGGAGTGGAAAGAGTGGGCGGGTGAAAATGAGATGACCCAGAAAGTCTATGACTCGGCGACCGCCTTTTTGCGCTCGCGCAATCTGCTCTAACGCCCTGTTCTCAATTTTCTGCCTCACTAACCTAACCAACGCATCGCTCGGGAAACATCCCGAGCGATGCGCGTAGAGTCGCGCCATGTCTCAAAAAACGCCTGACAATCAATATCGCTCTCCTCCCACACATGATCTTCCCGAGATTCTCGAAACGGTAGAGGAGATCTCTCCCGAGCGTAATGCGCTTGACCGATTGATCGCCCGTGGTGGCCAAGCTGTTTCCTGGTTGGTGCTGGTGGCAATGGGTATCAGCGTCGTCGAAGTCTTTATGCGTTACGGCTTTAACAACCCGACCTCGTGGGTGCACGAAACCGTCGTGTTTCTCATCGCCGTCATCTTTGTGCTGGGCGGACCAGCGGCCATGGCGCGCAACAGCCATATCCGCGTCAAAGTGCTCTACGACAGCGCCGGGCCACGCTTAAAATGCTGGATGGACCGCTTCAACGACCTACTCACCCTGATTTTCTGCCTGTCAATGAGCTACGCCGCTTTTCATATGTTTTGGGGCGCTTCCCATAACCCGCTTGGCGAATGGTCGCTGGAGCGCTCCGGCACCTCTTGGAATCCGCCCTTTCCAGCCATGGTGAAGGGCATGATTCTATTTGCTCTGGCATTAATGACCCTTCAAGCCTCACTGCATTTGTGGCAATCGATCCGAGCTAAGCCTAGCGCTGCAAGTGAGGAGCCTCGCTAATGGATATTTCAACTGCAACGATCCTCATGGTCGGAGCCATTTTCGCGCTGCTGGTCACTGGCCTGCCGCTGGCGTTTATCACCGGTTTGGTGGCGATGGCGTTCACCTTCGGCTGGTTCGGTGAAGCGGCGCTGCCGCTGGTTACCAGCCGCGTCTATGGGTTTATCACCGAGTACTCGCTGGTGGCGGTGCCTATGTTCGTGTTGATGGCATCGCTACTGGATCGCTCTGGCATCGCCAAAGATCTGTTCAATGCCATGCGCGTTTTCGCTGGCCGCTTGCCGGGCGGCGTTGCTGTGCAAACCATCGTCGTGGCGTTTTTCCTGGCTGCCCTCTCGGGCATTATCGGCGGTGAAATCGTACTGCTAGGTATTTTGGCGTTGCCGCAAATGCTGCGTCTCGGCTATGACAAGCATCTCTCCATCGGGGTAGTGTGTGCCGGTGGCGCCCTGGGCACCATGATGCCGCCCTCAATCGTACTAATTATCTACGGCCTGATCGCCAGCGTATCGATTGCCGACCTGTTCGCCGCGGCCGTGACGCCAGCGGTGATTCTGATGGGGTCTTATATTGCCTATGTCCTGGTGCGCTGCCTAAAAAATCCAGCCCTAGGGCCGCCGTTAGATAAAAATGCTCAAGATAACCCCTTCGCCACCAAGCTGGACGCGGCGAAAGCCATTTTGCTGCCTGGGCTGATTGCCTTTTTGGTGTTAGGCACTATCTATGGTGGGGTCGCCTCGGTCACTGAAGCAGCGGCCATGGGCGTCTTTGGCGTACTGCTTGCCACCATCATTCGCGGCGAATTCACCCCAGGCATGCTGCACCACAGCTTGGGCCAAACCATGAATACCTGCGGCATGATCATCTGGATCGGCATCGGCGCCGCCGCTCTGGTGGGCGTCTACAACCTGATGGGGGGCAACCGCTTTGTCTCAAGCTTGATTCTGGGGCTTGATGTAGCGCCGATTGTGATTATCCTGGTAATGATGGCGATTATGTTGGTGCTGGGGCTATTCCTCGATTGGATTGGGATTGCCATGCTGGCACTGCCAATCTTTCTGCCCATTGTTATTCAGCTCGGTTTCGACCCGATCTGGTTCGGCATTCTGTTCGCCGTCAATATGCAGGTGTCGTTCTTGTCACCGCCCTTCGGGCCCGCCGCTTTCTACCTTAAAAGCGTGGCACCCCCGGATATCAGCCTGAAGGATATTTACCTATCCGTACTGCCCTTTATGGCTATTCAGCTGTGTGTACTCGCGGCGCTATTGATGTGGCCGCAACTCGCCATCTGGCCGCTTTGATAACGACTACAATAGGTTTCATAAGGAGATCACTATGCGACTGATTCAGTGTGACTACCAAGGCCAAGTTCGCGCCGCGCTGGTAGAGAGTGAACAGCAAGTTAGGCTGCTCGACTGCGACACCTATACGCTCGCCAACCGCGCCATTAACGCTGGTCAGTCACTTAGTGACTCTGTGACCGCCGCGCTGACCGACACGCGTTTGGATTACCAAGCGTTAGTAGACGATAAGCATCTGCTGCCACCATTGACCCATTCCGATCCGGCCCACTGCCTGGTGACCGGCACCGGCCTCACCCACCTAGGCAGTGCCGACACCCGCTCGGCGATGCATGCTAAAGCCCAAGCTGCGGAAGAAGATCTAACCGACTCCATGCGCATGTTTAAGCTGGGGGTGGAAGGCGGCAAACCCAACGCGGGCGAGATCGGCGCGCAACCTGAGTGGTTCTACAAGGGTGATGGCCAGTGTGTGGTAGCGCCGGAAGCAGCGATCCCGTCGCCAGCGTTCGCTCAGGATGCAGGCGAGGAACCCGAACTGGCAGGCCTTTACGTTATTGGCAAGGACGGTCTACCCTGGAGAGTCGGGTACGCGCTGGGCAACGAGTTTTCTGACCATGTCACCGAGCGCTTTAATTATTTATGGCTGGCTCACTCCAAGCTACGCGCCTGCAGCTTTGGGCCCGAGCTATTGATTGGCGAGCTGCCAGCCCATTTAGAAGGCTCCAGCTCGATTCAACGTAACGGCGAGACCGTATGGGAAAAGCCTTTTTTGACCGGCGAAGCCAATATGGCCCACAGTCTGGCCAACCTTGAATACCATCACTTTAAGTACCCAGGTTTCCGGCGCCCTGGCGATATCCACGTACATTTTTTCGGCACTGCTACGCTAAGCTTTGCTGACAACATCAAAGTGCGCGAAGGCGACCGCTTTGAGATCTGTATCAACGAATTTGGCCGGGCTCTGCGCAATCCGCTTCAGGTGGAGGCAGACGCACCGGCGGTTACCGTTCAATCGCTTTGACACTATTTTTTAGCACCAGCAGGAGGTTATATGAATTTGGAAGGCAAACTACTAATTGGTCAGCAGGCCATTAGCGGCCAACAGGCTGACATTCAAGCCGTTAATCCCGCCACCGGTGAAAAGCTTAGCCCCCCCTACCCTGGCGGCAGCAAAGCCGAAGTCGAACAGGCCTGTGCGTTAGCCGAAGCAGCATTTGATAGCTATCGCGAAACCGGCCTAGAGGCGCGGGCAACGTTTCTTGAGACGATTGCCGCTGAAATTGAAGGAATCGGTGATGAGCTGGTTGAGCGCGCCATGGCCGAAACCGGCCTGCCCCGCCCGCGCATAGAAGGCGAACGTGGCCGCACCTGTGGCCAGCTTCGCCTGTTCGCCTCGGTAGTCCGCGCCGGAGAGTGGTTGGATGTGCGTATCGATCCGGCCATGCCCGATCGTGAGCCTCTACCGCGCGCCGACCTGCGTCAGCGCCATATTGGGCTAGGCCCGGTGGCGGTGTTTGGCGCCAGCAACTTCCCGCTCGCCTTCAGTGTGGCCGGTGGCGATACCGCCTCTGCGCTGGCGGCTGGCTGCCCGGTCGTGGTCAAAGGTCACTCTGCCCACCCCGGCACTTCCGAGCTGGTAGGCCGCGCCATTCAGCGCGCCGTGGCCGCGTGCAAACTGCCTGAGGGCGTCTTCTCACTGCTGTTTGGTTCTGGCAAAGAGATCGGTCAGGCACTGGTTGCTGACCCGCGCATTCAAGCCGTTGGCTTTACCGGTTCACGCAGCGGTGGCACGGCATTGATGGCCACGGCCCAAGCGCGGCCGCAGCCGATCCCGGTCTACGCTGAAATGAGCTCGATCAACCCGGTGTTTCTGCTGCCGGAAGCGCTCAAGGCGCGCGGTAAAGCGATTGCCGAAGGGTTTGTCGGCTCGCTCAACATGGGCGCTGGGCAGTTCTGCACCAACCCTGGGCTGGTCATTGCGGTGGAAGGCCCTGAGCTGGATGCCTTTGTTGCGGCGGCAGGTGAAGCTGTTAAGGGTAGTGCAGGCCAAACCATGCTGACGCCGGGCATTCATGACGCCTATCAGCAGGGCGTAGGTCGCCTCGCAAGCCATGCTAAAGTAACCGAAGTGGCGCGTGGCCAGGCAGGTGAGACAGCTCACCCCTGCCAAGCGGGCCTATTCGTTACCCAGGCGGAGGCGTTCCTGAGTGACCCCGAGTTACAAGAAGAAGTGTTCGGTTCCACATCGCTGGTCATCGCCTGTGCCGATGCTCAGGAAGTAGCCCGTGTGGCGGCTCAGTTGGAAGGCCAGCTCACCATTACGCTGCAGATGGATGACGGTGACTTGGCGACTGCCAAGCAACTGCTGCCGACGCTAGAGCGCAAAGCGGGACGCATTCTGGCCAATGGCTGGCCGACGGGCGTAGAAGTATGCCACGCCATGGTACACGGCGGCCCTTATCCGGCGACGTCGGATTCACGCACCACCTCGGTGGGCAGCGCGGCGATCTTCCGCTTCCTGCGCCCGGTGTGCTACCAGGCGCTGCCGGAAGGCCTACTGCCTGAGGCGATTCGTGATGGTAACCCGGCTGGCGTATCACGCTTGGTCGATGGTAAGCGTGAATAAACCAGCGTCACTCAAGACGTTACTCAATGAAGGCGTCGGTGGTTTCTCGATGACCGTATAGAAACGCATCGGCGACTTGGCGCAGCGGGGCAACATCCACCTCGCTGCGCCTGTTTGCGACTAGCTCAGCAAAACGTGCGTAGAGGCCTTGATACTCGCGCTCTTCGGCTTCCACCACGAGTTCGCCGTCAATCATCAAGCAGCAGCCGCCTTGGGTAAGACTCAAGCGACTGCCATCACTACTCTCGACATGCATATCCCAGGTGGGCGGACCGCTCTGACGAAAGTCAAAGGCTGCCGCAATGGCTGCGCCTTCAGGGTCTGTAAAGGAGAGCTCCGCCGCAATCGGCGTTTGCGCATTGCTCGGCACTAGCAGCCGCGCTTGTTGCAGAAAAAACGGTTGAGGTAGGATTTCGGTCGCAATCGACAGCGCGTTAATACCGGGATCAAACACGCCCATGCCACCAGGCTGCCAGATCCATGCCTGACCCGGATGCCACACCCGCACATCCTCCTTCCACTCGATCTCAACCCGCTGCACCTGACGGTCGGCTAACCACTGCTGTGCGTGCGCTACGCCGGGCGCAAAGCGCGAGTGCCAAGCCGCGAACAGGCTGACGCCTTGTTGCTTAGCGCAGGCAATTAAGTCCTCTACTTCGCTTAACGTCGCCCCTGGCGGTTTTTCCAGCAGCACGTGTTTACCACGCATCAACGCTGCTCGCGCCTGTGAATAGCGCAAATGCGTTGGCGTACAAATGGCGACGGCGGTGATGTCAGGATGTGCGTCAAGCATCGCCTCCAGGCCTTGATAAGCGGGTAAATCCGGCAGTGAGGCGTGGGGGTCTGCCGTGGCAACAAGGTGGCAGTTTGGAGTAGCGGCGATTGCCGGTAGGTGTTGGTCGCGAACAATCTTGCCCACGCCCACCAGGCCAAGGGTGAAGTCAGACATACGCTTGCCTTTGTTTTAAGGGAAAAATCGTTTTAATGGAAGAATCGCTTAACTGAAAGTGGCTGAGAGGGGTCAGGGTCAATGCGTGTTATGAGGCAACTCGACACTGCGGCCCAGTGAGCTGGCGCTATGCTCTAAGCCCAACGCAGCGGCGGTGCCCGCCAATACCGCTTGAGCCGCTAAAAATGCTTCGCGGGGGCGGCGCAGGCGAATGCTCTCCATCAGCTGACGATGACGCTCCAGGCTTTCATCGGGGTCAACGGCATTCTCGTTGGACATGGACACCAGCATAAAGATAGAGGGCCGCAGGATATGCGATAACTGCGCCCAGACAATATTGTGGGTCGCTTTGAAGATCGCCTCATGGAAGGCAACATCACACTCGCTATGCAGCCGCCGCTCCTCTTCGCAGGTGGCATTGCGCAGGTTCTGCCCCAGCCCTTCAAAGGCTTCTTCGATGGCCACCAGATCACGCGCTTTAGCGCGCTTGGCGGCGGTCATCGCCACATAGGGTTCTACATCCAAACGAAAGGCGAGGATTTCGCGCTGTATTTCCGGATTGGGGGCGGCGTAGCGGGTCAGCCAGTCGGTCACCTGAGCGTCAAGAATATGCCACTCTGAGTACTCGCGTACTTTGGAGCCGTGCCCAGAGATACGCTCGATAATGCCCGCCTCCACCAACTGACGAAGGTCGCTGCGCACCGCCGAGCGATTGATCGCAAAGCGTTCACATAGATCCATTTCACGCGGCACAAGGTCGCCGGGATGATAGCGCCCGCCAAAGATCTCCTCGGCGAGGTATTCGGCGATACTGGGGCGAGCGGCTGGCTTGCTGAGAGATGACGTCACTACGTTAAGACCCTATTTCGATTCCTGCCCATCATAACGTACTTGACCGGTCTACTGTTATCGGTGAGGCAGGTTCAAATCCGGCGCGCATGCGTAGCTCAAGGCGCCTTTCATAGAGGCCCTTCGCACTCAGTGTGCCCAGTACCAGAAGGCCGCCGACTATGGCGATCGGCGCGGGTTGTTCACCTATAATCCACCAAGCTAATAGCGTCCCCATCACCACTTCAAGCAAGAGCAGTAGGCCAACTTCCGCAGAGGGTAGATAGAGCGGCCCGCGCTGTAGTAGCGTCACCCCGCAGGGCACGATAATCAGACACAGCAGGATCACCACGGCGAGTTGGTTGGTGGCTGGCAGGCTCGGTTCACTCCCCGCCAGCCAAAACAGTCCCGCCGTGCTGCCGACAATCAGGCCGTTAAACACTAGCATCGGGCTCATATCCACCCCCGGCCGCGTGCGGCAGAGAGTGAAATTAATCGCCAGGGTGGTTGCTGCCATCAAGGCGAAAGCGTTCCCCACCCACGAGCCGGCACCCGCATCATCCAGCGCGATCATCGCTATACCCACCATGCAGAGACAAATTGCCAGCCAAGTACGCCTGGGCAACCGCTCTTTGAGGATAATCCAGGAGAGAACAGCGGCGATAATCGGCGAACTAGCCAGTATCATCAGCACGTTGCCTGCCTTGGTGTACTGGTTGCCCAGCACGAAGCCACAGGTGGTCAGGCTGAATAGCAGCGCCACGGCGATGCCGGTCCAGCCACAGCGACGGTAGGCGGCCAGCGTGCCTCGGCCATAGCGCGCCAAGGCAATCAGCAGAAAACCCAGCCCGGAGAGGAAACCGCGCCACATCAGTATTTCCGCGTCGGGCAGGTCAGCTACCTTGATCAGCAAGGCATCCGGCGCCATGATTATCGCGCCGCCGCCGGTCAACAGCAGCCCCTGCTGGCGATGCGACAAGGTACTAAAACGGCTCATCTGAATATTAATCCCTTAACTGATTTGCCCCTTTAATGGTTATCCCGCGGCGGATGCTGGCGAGCGACATCGCGATACTTGGTGGCAGGCGCTAGCGTCATGCCGCGGTCCAGCGGTTCGACCATGCTGCGCTGAATTTCCTGCCAAGGCGTCTGATGACCGGGGTAGCGATAGCCACCCTGCTGAGCTAAGCGCTCGCGACGTGCCTCCAGCTCACTGGCTTCAATCAAAAGCTGTACCTCACCACGTTTGAGATCGACCCGCAGCCGATCACCGCTTTCCAGCAGCGCCAGGCCGCCGCCGGTAGCGGCTTCCGGGGAGGCATTAAGGATCGACGGCGAGCCAGAGGTGCCTGACTGGCGGCCATCGCCCAGGCACGGCAGCGATTCGATGCCCTGTTTGATCAGCGCCTCTGGCGGCTGCATGTTGACGACCTCGGCACCGCCGGGGTGGCCAACCGGGCCTGCGCCGCGCATCACCAGAATGGTACGAGCATCAATGTTCAGCGCCGGGTCATCAATGCGGGCGTGGTAATCCTCCGAGCCGTCAAATACCACGACCTTGCCTTCAAAGGCTTCCGGGTCGTTGGGATCATTCAGGAAGCGCTCGCGGAAATCCCGGGAGATCACGCTGGTTTTCATCAATGCGGAGTCGAACAGATTGCCCTTGAGATTGAGGAAGCCTGCATGATTCACCAGTGGATCGTTATAACGGCAAATCACGTCGATATCCTGGGTTTCGCGACCCTGTAGGTTATCGCCTATCGAGCGGCCATTCACCGTCAGCGCATCACTGTGCAGCTTACCCGCCGTTTGTAACTCGTGGAGAATCGCAGGAACGCCGCCAGCGCGATAGAACTCTTCGCATAGGAAAGCGCCAGCAGGCATAACGTTGGCCAGCAGCGGGATTTCATGGCCCAGACGCTGCCAGTCGTCATTATCCAGCTCGATACCCGTATGGCGGGCAATTGCATTGATGTGCACCGGTGCGTTTGAAGAGCCGCCCAGCGCGGAACACGCCACAATCGCGTTCTCAAACGCTTCGCGGGTCAGGATATCCAGCGGGCGCAGATCTTCCCAGACCATATCGACAATCCGCGTGCCGGTGTCGTAGGCGACCATGGCGCGCTCTTTATAAGGCGCGGGAATCACTGCAGAACCGGGCAAGCTCATTCCCAGCACTTCCGCCATGGAGTTCATGGTGGAAGCGGTGCCCATGGTATTGCAGTGGCCAATCGAGGGTGCCGAATCGCTGGCGCGGGAAAGGAACTCCGCGTAGTCGATATCGCCCGCTGCCAGGCGCTTACGTAGCTCCCAGATAATCGTGCCCGAACCCACCCGCTCGGCGCCGCGCCAGCCGTTTAGCATCGGCCCACCGGAAAGCACTATCGCGGGAATATTCACCGTTGCTGCGGCCATCAGGGCCGCTGGCGTGGTTTTATCGCAGCCGGTGGTTAATACCACGCCGTCTAGCGGGTAGCCGTGGAGCACTTCCACAATGCCCAAATAGGCAAGATTACGATCTAACGCCGCAGTGGGTCGGCGCACGTTCTCATGAATCGGGTGCATGGGAAATTCAAACGGCACGCCGCCTGCGGCGCGGATACCGTCTTTCACCCGCTTGACCAAATCAATATGGTGGCGGTTACACGGGGTTAAATCCGAGCCTGACTGGCAAATACCGATAATCGGTTTACCGCTGGTCAACTCATCCAGCGTGATGCCGTAATTGAGATAGCGCTCAATGCACAGCGCCGTGGTACCGGGGTGATCAGGGTTATCAAACCAGTAGCGTGAACGCAGCTGCTCAGGCGTTATGCGTTGAAAATTGGCCATGGGGACACTCCACGCCTAAAGTAAAGGTTGTAAGAACGTTTATAAGAACAGTTTTAAAAACTGCTATAAGAACGAAAGAAAGATTGCCACGAAGGTACGCTTTCTTTATTGCGGCGTCGATACATACAAAAGTATATGTTGAACATATGCGAAAAACGTTACACATTCACCTAAGGGTCGCGGTGCTGACGCGTTAAAGCCAGCGCCGCTACCAGACAACAACAACAGCCACCACGCTGTAGCTTGCTTAGAAGACTCCCTTAGTAAAGCGACCTACAGCACGCCAGGAGAATGACGATTATGCATCATCTTTGGAAGCGCACTCTGTTAGTGACCGGCGCTACGCTGCTCAGCTCAGGCATGGTTTACGCGCAAACACCCGATCTATCCGACCCGCCGGAGATTGAGGGCGACACCGTAGGTGACCACGGTAGCGTCACGTTACGCATGGGGCTTGGGTTGGCCGAAAGCTCGCCACAATACCTCTCTAGCCAATATTTTGCGGATATTCTTGACGAGCGCAGTGAAGGGCGCATTACCGTTAATATTTTCCCTAATAGCCAGCTTGGCGATGACGTGCAGATGATGGAAATGCTGCAGACCGGCACGCTGGATATGACCTATCCTTCTTCTTCTCCCGCCACGGGCTATGTTGAAGAACTGGCGGTTTTCGACTTACCGTTCTTGCTGCCCACCCGTGAAGCGGCCGTTAAGGCCATGCGCAGCGATGCTGCCCAGGAGATGCTTGACGCTTTCGATGGCACCGGCTTGAAAGCACTAGCGTTCTCTGAAAATGGCTTCCGCCAGCTCTCCAATAGCGCCCGGGAAGTCACTTCCCCAGAAGATGTGGCGGGTCTAGATGTTCGCGGCTTGTCGATTCGCACCATGGAAAACCCGGTGCACTTAGCTATTTGGGAAGCGCTGGGCGCCAACCCCACCCCCATGGCATTTGGTGAACTGTTCTCTGCCATGGAGCAGGGCGTAGTGGATGGTCAGGAAAACCCCTGGAGCACCATTCTGACGTCCAATTTCCATGAAGTGCAGGATTATGGCTCCGAAACCCGCCACGTCTATACGCCCTTCATCAAAATGATCTCTCAGCGTACTTGGGACGAACTCGACCCTGAATATCAGGAACTTGTTCAGGAAGCCGCGCTGCAGGCTGCCGATTACGAAATCCAACTTTCCAGCGAGTACGACGACTGGGCGCGCGAGCAGCTTGAAGAACGTGGCATGCAAATCACCCGTCTTAATGACGAGCAGATTGCCGCTTTCCAGGAAGCCGTGCAGCCTGTTTACGAAGAGTGGGCACCGCGCATTGGCGAAGATCTCGTAGCTGAATTCCAAGAGATTGCTGAATCGACAATGACCGAGTAATGCCATCCCTGCCGCCGAATAAAAAAGGCGGCAGGACTATTTATATGGCTTATAAAGCATTAAGAAGCGTCCGAGAGGCGCTTTTTTAGTTGCATATAAGTGCCGTAGTGACGGTCAAGGTGGCGTCGCATGGCCGCCTCGGCCGCATCCGGGTCGCGGGACTCAATGGCAGCAATGATTTCGGTGTGGGCAGCGGTCGCGGCTTTATCCTCATCTTTTTGCTGCAACACGAGCGCACGGCGATCATCCAGCCATTCGGAAAGCGCCACGTGAATGGCATCGAAGATGGGGTTACGGCCAATACTCGCCAACACGCCATGGAAGTCGTTATCGGAGCGCTTGAAGCGCGCTTCGTCACCAATGGCATCGCGGTTATCCGCTAATGCAGCATGTAGCCTAGCAAGGTCCTCCTCGCTGGCGTGGCGAGCCGCGTAGCGTGCCAGGGATATCTCGAACATGGCCCGCGCTTCCTGAAAATACTGCTGACCATCGGGCTTGGAAAGCAGTTGCCGGGTAACGCCGGAGAGTCTCGCCATTACCGCCTCGGCGGTAGGACGAATCACCCGGGCCCGTGTACCGCTGTTGATGGCGATGAGTCCAAGCTGCTGCAGGTGGAAAAGCGCTTCACGTACCGCCGGCCTGCCAACGCCAAACTGCTCCATCAATTCCCGTTCTGACGGCAATTGATCATTTTCACTTAGCCGCCCTTCGAGAATCTCCGCCTCGAGCTGTTCAGCGACCTGTTCGGACAGCGTTTTACGCTCGATCCGGTATCTGCTCATAGGCAGTCACCCCTGGTTAACCTGGAATTCGCCGCCATTTTACTGCATTTCTCGTTATTATCCTTCAAACCAGCTGAGAGAGCGGCGTTATTTGGTACTGCTCGGCGATCTCGGCATAGGCTATTTGATTGGCAGAATCGAGCGGAATGCCTTCGGCGTCGCGCTGGGCCCGGCAGCGCCATTCACGATCACCCGGCGCCATTACCTGGGCATTGGGTGCAGCAGGCTGGGCACGCAGGTCGGCTAGGTACTCGGCCATTCCGTGCGCAAAGGTGCCCGCCTCCACAAACGCATCTGGCTTCATGACCAGGAAGAAATGCCCTACCCCGCGTGGCGTCGACATGTCTGGCCCGCCCATGGGCAGCAGCTTGAAGCCATGCTGCATGCCCGACAGCATCGAGCTCAGAACCTCCACCATGCCACCCAATCCCGCGCCCTTGAAGCCGAAGCCGCTGCCGCCCAGCGGCAACAGTGCGGCCACTTCACTAGGAACGCGGCTTACCTGCCCGGCAGCATCCGCCGCGACTTGATCCGGCAGTTCGCGGCCAATCGCACCGAACTGCTGCACGCGATTCCAGGGAACCGAGCTGGTGGCCATATCCAGCAGGTAAGGCGACTCGCCCGCTACCGGCGCCGCAAAGGCGATGGGGTTGGTGCCGTGAAAGGGCTTGGCGCCCTCATGCAGCAGCACAAAAGGGTCCGAATTGCAGAACGCCATCCCCACATAGCCACACTCCGCCGCCGCCAGCGCGTAGCACCCGGCTGCTCCAAAATGCGATGAGTTACCCACCGCCACAGCGCCGATGCCCGTCACTTCGGCCATGGCAGTGGCGTGCTCCATAGCGGTGTATCCCGCCAAGTGGCCCAACCCGTCATCCCCATCTAAAAAGCCCGTGGCTGCTAGGCGCTGGTTAAACACCATGTTGGGGGCGCCGTTAATACGCCCGCCTTTGAGGGCCAGCAAATAGTGGGGCAACAGCCGTAAACCGTGGCTATCGGTCCCCATCCGCGAAGCAGTGACAAGGGCTCGGGTTACTGCATCCGCTGATGCCTGATCAGCTCCCGTAGCCGCCAACGCGGCTTGCATAAAACGGCTAAGGTCTTCACGGTTCACGCGAAACTCTTGCAATGTACCTGGCAACGTATCACTCATGGGTTAGATACTCCTGGTCTTAATATTAATCCGTTACCGGCACAACCTAGCGATAAATAAGTGTGGGTAGCCACATGGAGATCGCCGGAATAAAGGTCACCAATAGCAGGCAGATGACCAAGGGAATCAGGAACGGCATGGTGCCGCGCATGCAGCGCTCGAAGCTGACGTTAGAGACCCTGGAAAGCACATAAAGCACCATGCCGACCGGCGGGGTTAGCAGCCCTATCATTAAATTGAGCACCATGATCACCCCAAAGTGAACCGGGTCGACGCCCACGGCAACGGCCATGGGCAGCAGCACCGGCACCAGAATAGTGATTGCGGCGATGGTTTCCATAAAACAGCCAACGATAATCAACACGATATTGGCCATCATCAGCACGGCGAACTTGCTGTCAGCAAAGGGGCCCATTAGGGCAATCACGTTCTGGGTGACCTGATTGCTGGTGAGGATCCAGGCAAAAATCGATGCTGAGGAGACAATAAACAGGATGACCGCCGTGGTCTCGATGGTTTCCATACTAACTTTCAGCAGCTTGCGCCAAGTCAACGTGCGGTAAACCACCACGCCCAGAAGCAGCGCATAGAACACCGCCGCTACCGCGGCCTCAGTGGGTGTAAAAGCCCCGGTGATGATCCCGCCAACAATAATGATCGGCGTCATCAGCGATAAGAAAGCCCGTTTGAAGGTATGGCCAAGCACGCGCATCGAGAACACCGCGTCGCGTTGATAGCCACGCCGACGCGAGATAATAAAGATCATCAGCATCAGCATGGCGCCCATCAGCAGTCCTGGAATCAGCCCCGCTGCGAACAGCTGGCCCACCGAGGCCGAGGCCATCACGCCGTAAATCACCATGGGTAGGCTAGGTGGAATAATCGGGCCGATGGTAGAGGAAGCAGCGGTAATACCTACCGCGAACTCCTCATCGTAGCCAGCGTCTTTCATCGCCTTGACTTCAATCATGCCTAGGCCGCCGGCATCCGCCACAGCAGCCCCCGACATTCCGGAAAACACAATGCTGGCACCAACGTTGACGTGACCCAGGCCACCGCGCATCCAGCCCATTAGGGCCTTGGCGAAATTGAAGATCCGCTCGGTAATGCCGCCGTTGTTCATCAAACTACCGGCAAAGATAAAGAACGGAATCGCCAACAGCGGGAAGCTGTCGATGCCGTTGATCATGCGATGGGCCACCACGATATTGGGGACTTGTCCGGTAATCAGCACAAACATCAAGCAGGCGCCCGCTAGGCTGATGGCAATCGGCACGCCCAGCACCAGCATGGTGAATAGCGCGAAAAACAAAAAAGCAAGATGGTAGCCCATCAGCGGTAAGATCACGCAGCCCAACACTGCCAACGCCGCCAGCAGCGGGGACACCAGTGGCGTCTGCCAGCGCATCAAGGAAATTCGGGACATGGGAAACCTCTCAATGAAAATGGCACGACCGGAAACCACCCTTCACGCATCATTGGTACGATCCCGATACTTCAAATAAAGCCGCTGCACGGTGCGAAACGCCATCAGTACAAACGCCCCGCACACGGTGAAATAGATAATGCTCTTGGGTAGGTCGATGGAGACCATCAAACTACTGGTGCGGGATGCCAGTTGGTAAGTCACCCATGCCATCGCTATATAGAAACTAAGACTTACGAGGTTAACGAGCCGCTCCAGCAAAAGGGCTTGCCACGCAGGCATATAATGGTAGAAAAACTCCACCATGATATGGCTGCCATTGCGGGCAGCCATCACGCTACCCATAAAGCCCACTCCGATCAGCAAATAGCGGGCTATCTCCTCAGTCCATCCAATAGAGTCACCCATTACGTAGCGGCTAAAAAATTGGGCAAACACCACTAAAATCAGCGCCCAAAAGAGGATAAGGGTCACCAAATCTTCAATCCGGTAATCACTTAGCCTAAACGGAGCATCATCAAAGGCGGATTCAAAATCGATCATGGGATCGCCGATTGGCGCGGCGTCTTCTCGCGTATCATTCATGGCACCAAGCTCCAGGCACTCCGCCCGATTAAAAGCGGAGTGCTACTAAACAAGGGTTGGATTACTGGCCGATAGCCTGAAGACGATCGTAGGTTTCCTGATCCCACGTGGCAGCGTCGCCATTGTGTGCAGGCACTACGGCTTCACGAAAGATGTCGCGATCCACTTCGTTCACCGTGTTGCCCTGCTCTTCGAACCATGCCACCAGCTCTTCCTCTGATTTGAGGATATCCTGAGTGTTGTTCTCGGCAGCTTCCTGGAAAACCTCGCGGAATATTTCACGATCCTCTTCGGAGAGCTGGTTCCAACGTGGGCCACCGACAATAGTGATTAACGAGT
This sequence comes from Halomonas sp. MES3-P3E, assembly GCF_002836035.1. Classification (NCBI taxonomy): domain Bacteria; kingdom Pseudomonadati; phylum Pseudomonadota; class Gammaproteobacteria; order Oceanospirillales; family Halomonadaceae; genus Halomonas; species Halomonas sp. MES3-P3E. The sequence continues at coordinate 22,129 of NZ_PJBT01000193.1, forward strand.
CGGTGATATGGCCGGTAAGATTGATGTAATCCTGCACTTCGTGGAAAGCCTTGGCACGAATGGTAGGTAGCGGGTTTTCCTGTGCGTCTACCACGCCTTGTTGCAGTGCTAGATAGACCTCGTCAAAGGCGATGGGGGTGGGGTTTGCGCCAACGGCTTCGGGCATCATCATATACATCGGCGCGTTGGGAACGCGGATCTTCAGGCCTTCCATGTCCGCCGGCTCGTTGATTGCCTCATTGGAAGTGACATGACGCTCGCCATAGTAGTTGAGCGCCAGGGGAACGTTGCCTGTTTGATCCTGATAGCCCTGGGAAATCTCCTTGAATAGGTCACTGTCGGCAAAAGCCTGCCAGTGATCAAAGTCGCGGAACATATAAGCAGCACCGGCAATGCCGATAGGGCCGTAAGCGCGTCCAGCAAACTGTGTGCCGGTATAAATAACGTCCACAGTGCCCAGTTCAAGCCCTTCGTTAATATCCTCTTCTTTACCTAACGATGAGGCAGGATGCACCTGCATGGTGTAGCGGCCATCGGTTCGCTCCTCGATCTCATCAGCGGCCCATAGCGCCCATTTGTGGAAGGGCTCAGAGGTTTCATAAACGTGGGCGAAGCGCAGATTTTCGGCGGCTTGAGCCGCAGCGGTAAAACCGATGCCTGCAGCGATTAGAGAGGCGGTCAGCAAGCGGGCCATTTTGATATGGCGTTGGCTTTTGTGGCTCATCGTGTACTCCTCACAACCATTGGATTTGTTGTTGGTTATAGTGCGAGTGGCAGTAGCAACGTAACCGATCATAGTGCTATATACGTGTCATACCACCCTATTTCAAACCTAGTTGGTCGCCCACCATTGCGCAACCCTCCCGATAAGGGTTTTCATCATGTTGATGACTACTAAGACGGCGGAGTGAGCTGTTCATGTAAACGCACTAGCAGCTGTGGATCGCCAAAGCCGCCCGCTTTCGTCATCACCCGCCGCCGCGAGTCGCCATCCATACATCCCAGCGCGACCCCTGGCGACCACTCAGCCTCTACGTTGATGTAGCTCACACCCTGCTGCGAGAGCACGGCCATGGCAATATCGCCTCCGGTTAAAAACAGCAAACTCGATTCCTCGCCTCGCCAAGCAGACGTCATCTCAGCCACGTGGGCAGCCATCGCCTCGGCTACTTGGCTTGCCGTTCGCTCTTCATCTTTTCCATCTTCTCCAGGCACCACGGCACAGACACCCATTGCAGAGTGGAGATACGTGTCACCACTGGCCTCAATAACAGCCAAAGCGGGTAAGTGCAGGCGCAGTTGCTGGAGCTGTTCGGCAGCGCGCGGGCTTCTAGAGCCTATGGCATAAAGCACATTTTCGACGTTATTTAGCGAGCGAAAAGGAGCATCGGTCGATCCGCAAAGGTTCTTGGCCAGTGCCGTTGCCAGCCCCGCTGCACCCGCCATGGCCCAGTGATTGCCAGCACTCAGCACGCACTGATAGAGCGCTGAAAGCGCCTCATCGCTTTCGGCATCGGCGATGCAGTCCCCGCTAGGGAGCGGAACGTAACGCCCTGGTTGATAGCGCTGTAGCGGCAAACCGCTGGCGGCAAATGCCAGATCAATCGGGCCGACCAGGGGCGTAGATCGGGCATCCTTTTGATAGGTGGTATCAGCCAGTGGAGTGCCATCCACCCACACTTCGGCATGACGCACTGTTCGCCCCTGGGCCGGTACGGCGGGTGCCATCAACAGGGGAAAACCAAGCGCTTCTCGCAGTGCCATGCACTCTGCAATTACCTGACCACGCAGGGTCGAATCGACCTTTTTGAACCACTGATGCGGCGCTACTCGCGTGAGCAAACGCACTGCTTCGCTCACCCGAAGCGCTGCCTCCTCGGATGGCAGATGGCGGGATTCGGTATTCACGGCAATGACCTCTGGCCACTGGCCTTGCCATGCCTTCAGTGTTGTTGCTAAAGCCTCCAGGCTGATCACCACGCGGGCATCTGCCCCCCGCGCGGCGAACGGGGCGGCAGTGTCTAGCGCGCCGGAAAGATCATCGGCAATAATTGCCAATCGGCAGCCGTTCATGCCTTGGCGCCACTGGCTAACCGCCGGGCGTAGGCAATCGCTGATCCCATATTGGTGGCATCGGCTTTGCCCTGCCAAGCAATATCAAAGGCGGTGCCGTGATCCACCGAGGTGCGCTGAAGCGGTAAGCCGAGACTGACATTCACCGTGGTATCAAAGGCGATTAGCTTGACGGGGATATGGCCCTGGTCGTGATACTGGGCGATGACCAAGTCGAATTCACCTTTGGAGGCGCGGTAAAACACCGTATCCGCAGAGATAGGCCCGTTCACATCAAAACCGCGCTCGCGCAAGCGCTCCACCGCTGGGGCGATACAGCGGCTATCTTCGTCGCCAAAGATTCCCCCTTCGCCGCAGTGGGGGTTGAGGCCTGCCACGGCAATGCGCGGCACCTTCATGCCCAACGCGAGCAAGTGCGCATGCCCCGCCTCAACGGTGGCAATGATGCGTTCGGGAGTAACTCGGTCGATTGCATCGCGTAGCGACACGTGGGTGGAAACATGCAGCGTCGAGAGCGTTTCAGAGGCCAGCAGCATGAACGATGAGGGCGCACCGGTCAGCAATGCCAGCATCCCGGTGTGGCCATCATAGTGGTGCCCGGCTTCATGCAGCGCCGCCTTGTTCAGCGGCGCGGTGACAATCACCTTCGCTCGCCCCGCCTGCACCAATTCCACGGCTTTGTGAACGCAGCGAAACGCCATATCACCCGCCCCGGCGCTGATTTGACCATCGGGAATCTCAACGCCTTCCGGCAGCTCGACCACGCCGACCGCCACATGATCCTTACCGCTTTGTGCCTGCTCTAGTGGCACGAATTCAAGCGCGGCGCCAATACTCGCCGCTGCCCGGCGATAGATCGCCGGGTCACCGATGACCATCGCCGTGGCGCGCTCAGCAGCCGACATAGCACTCAAGGCGCGGCAAATGATCTCCGGGCCAATACCGGCAGGATCGCCCATGGTGATCGCAATGTCGTAACAGCTTTGACGTTTAACAGGTGGCGAGCTATTCATGGCATTAGCTGCCCGCCGTTGACCTCGATGATCTGGCCGGTGACATAGCCACTTAGCGTCTCTGTTCCGAGGAAAACATAAGCCCCGACACACTCTTCCGACGTGCCCAACCGGCCCATCGGGATCGATGCCCGCGCTGCGTTGAGGTGCGCCTCGCTTGAGTGACGATCATGAAAATCGGTGGCAATCGTGCCAGGGGCAACGGCGTTAACGCGGATATTATCTCCCGCCAGCTCCTTGGCCATATTGCGGGTGATGGTACTCACAAAGCCTTTGGCAGAGGCGTATAACCCAGCGCCACCCCCGCCGCCATTGCGCGCGGCAATCGAGGTAGTGTGAATAATATTGCCGCCGCCTGCGCGGCGAAAATGCGGCAGCGCCGCCCGGCTGGCCATAATCACTGAACGGACATTGAGATCCATGACCCGGTCATACTGATCATCGCCCATCTCTTCTAAGCCAACACGGCCCATCATGTCCCCAGCGTTATTGATCAACAGGTCTAAACCGCCCAGACGCTCGGCGGCATCGTCGACGAGTTTTTGGGTCTCACTGGTGTGGCTAACGTCAGCTTTAAGGGTAAAAGCGTCCCCACCCGCATCGCGAATAGCTTTAGCCACTGCCTCCGCGGGCGCTTCACTGCTGTGATAGTGCACCGCTACGTGCGCTCCCAACGCCCCCAGCTGTTTTGCCACTGCCGCGCCAATGCCACGGCTGGCACCGGTGATCAATACTCGCTTACCTTTCCACTCGTCTAACATGAAATTCTCCTTACCACTTTTTGTTTTATGGTGAGAGCTGTGCTTAGCGCCACCGTCTTCATCTAGATAGATTTAACTATCGACCCGAAATGGAACGGTGCGCTAAAGTAAGCCATGAACTGGCATACCTGTCATACAACACGACATCTATAACATGATAGGCGATGACGTGTTTAGCGCCAGTCGCCTACCACTGCTAACGATTAAAACTAATTCTAAAAACGAATGGAGAAGCACATGAAGCCACTTTCATCGACGGACACACTTCCCGCCGACCTGGGTAACGCGCTGCTGGTTGGCCGCGTTTGGCTAGAAGGCAGCCATCCCGGCCCTGCGCTAGTGACTGTCAACAACGGTCAGGTGATCGACATTACCGAATTCGGCCCCACCATGGCTGATCTGCTGGAACGCGACGATCTACAAGCGGTAGTGCAGCGGGCGGAAGGGCCCCATTTGTGCAGTGTTGAGGCACTGCTGGAAAACTCTCAGCTACCCCAGCCACAAGCGCCTTACCTGCTTGCGCCTTGTGATGTGCAGGCCGTAAAAGCGTGCGGCGTCACCTTTGCTGTCAGCCTGTTAGAGCGAGTGATCGAAGAACAAGCGGGCGGCGACCCGGCGCGGGCAGTTGCACTGCGTGAGGATCTTCAAGCACTGATCGGCACTGATCTTTCCAAGATGGTGCCGGGTTCTGAAGAGGCGATGTCGCTGAAAAAGGCACTGCAGGCGCGCGGAGGTTGGTCACAATACATGGAAGTAGGCATCGGCCCCGACGCGGAAGTGTTCACCAAATCTCAGCCGCTCTCATCAGTGGGTTTTGGCACCCCTGTAGGCTTACACCCCTCCTCTCAATGGAACAATCCTGAACCCGAAATCGTGCTGGCCGTCGATAGCCGCGGGAAAGTTCGCGGTGCCACGCTGGGCAACGACGTCAACCTGCGTGACGTCGAGGGACGCAGCGCCCTGCTACTCGGCAAGGCGAAAGACAATAACGCCTCCTGCTCACTCGGCCCGTTTATCCGTCTATTTGACGACCACTTCGATATCGACAGCGTGCGCAATTGCCAGGTATCGCTACGTATCGAGGGTGAAGACGACGACTTCTTGCTCCAGGGCGAGAGCGACATGCGCGAGATCAGCCGCGATCCGCTGGATCTAGTGCAGCAAACCATTGGCGCCCATCACCAATATCCGGACGGTTTTATGCTGTTCCTGGGCACCATGTTCTCGCCGATTCAGGACCGCGACGGGGAAGGCCAGGGGTTTACCCATCATATGGGTGATCGCGTCACCATCGCCACTCCAGCCCTGGGCGCGCTGGTCAACCGGGTAGGCAGAAGTGATCAGCTGCCGCCCTGGACCTACGGCATTCGCGAGCTGATGCGCCACTTGGCACGCCGCTGATTCTGACAACCATTACGCTACTCATCGCACCGCCAAGGAGAGCACAATGACAACGATTACTCGCGTCGACATTCAAGACATTCGCTTCCCCACCTCGCGTTCGCTGGATGGCTCGGATGCCATGAATGCCGCGCCAGACTACTCCGCCGCCTACGTCATCCTGCACACCGATGACGGCAGCCCAGAGGGGCACGGCCTGACCTTTACGATTGGTCGCGGTAACGAGATTGTCGTTACCGCGCTGCAATCGCTGGCACCTCTGGTTGAAGGGCGCACGCTGGCCTCGATTACCGATAACATGGGCACCTTCTGGCGGGAAATCACTGGTGACAGCCAGCTACGCTGGATTGGCCCCGATAAAGGCGCGATTCACCTGGCGACCGCCGCCATCGTCAACGCCGTGTGGGATATGTGGGCGAAAAAAGAAGGCAAGCCGGTGTGGAAACTGCTGGTGGATATGACGCCCGAACAGCTGGTGCGCTGTCTCGACTTCCGTTTTGTGACGGATGCATTAACGCCAGAAGAAGCGTTCTGCCTGCTACGCCGCCAAGCCCCCGGCAAAGCGGCACGAGAAGCCGAAATGCGCAGTGACGGCTACCCCGGCTACACCACCTCCGCAGGCTGGCTGGGTTACAGCGACGAGAAAGTGCGCAGCCTGGCGCGTGAAGCGCTGTCCGAAGGCTGGACGCACTTCAAACAGAAAATTGGCGGCGACATCGAAGAGGACGCCCGCCGTGCAGCGCTGCTGCGCGATGAGATCGGTTGGGATAACGTGCTGATGATGGACGCCAACCAGGTGTGGGAAGTCGACGAGACGATCACCAAAATGCGCCGCCTGGCCGAGTTTGATCCACTCTGGATCGAAGAACCCACCAGCCCTGACGACATTCTCGGCCACGCCGAGATCCGCCACCGCGTGGCACCGATTGGCGTCGCCACCGGCGAACACTGCCACAACAAGGTGATGTTCAAGCAGTTCTTCCAGGCGGATGCCATCGACTACTGCCAGCTTGATGCGGCGCGCTTGGGCGGACTAAACGAAGTCATCCTGGTGGTACTGATGGCCGCTAAATTTGGCGTACCGATTTGCCCCCATGGCGGCGGCGTTGGGCTCTGCGAATACACCCAACATATCTCGCTATTCGACTACATCGCGGTATCCGGCAGCCTTGAAGGCCGCGTACTGGAGTACGTAGATCACCTTCACGAGCACTTTATCGACCCGGTAGTCATCAACCGCGGCCGCTACCAAGTGCCCGAGGCGCCGGGTTACAGCATTGCCATGCACGCAGCATCCCAAGCACAGCACCGCTTCCCTGAGGGTGCAGCCTGGCAGGAAGAACGTTAATGACCGACACCACCACCTTTCTAAATGAGTTAACCAGCCTGCTCGGCGAGCGGGGGTTACTGCGCGAACCGGACGCCATGGCGCGCTATAGGAGCGATTGGGCAGGCGATACGCTGGGCATGCCGCTGGCCGTGGCGCGCCCGGCCAACACCGCTGAGGTCGCCGAGATAGCAAAGCGCTGCTATGAGCATGGAATCGCGATGATGCCACAGGGCGGTCATAGCGGCTTAGTGGCAGGCGCCTTGCCCGCCGCCAATGGCCAGGAGCTGGTGATCAGCTTGGAGCGCTTAAATAGCGTGCGGGCCATTGATCCGGTCAACTTCACTATCACGGTAGACGCGGGCTGTATCCTTGAAAACGTTAAGCTGGCCGCCTTTGATCATGATTGCGACTTTCCCCTCTCGCTAGGGGCTCAAGGCAGTTGTCAGATTGGCGGCAATATCGCGACGAACGCAGGCGGGCTTAACGTGTTGCGCTACGGCATGATGCGCGAGCTGGTGCTGGGCCTTGAAGTAGTGCTCCCCGACGGACGTATCTGGGAAAGCCTGAATGCGTTGCACAAGGACAATCGCGGTTACGACCTTCAGCAGCTGTTTCTGGGTAGCGAAGGTACTTTGGGCATCGTCACCGGGGCGGTGTTAAAACTTTCACCGCGCCCAACCCAAAACCAGACGGCGCTGCTGGGACTGCCCTCCGTCCAGGCGGTGATTGACCTTTATGGTTTGGCACGCCGAGAGTGCTGCGATCTGCTAACGGCTTTCGAGCTGATTCCTCGCCGCTGCATCGAGCTGGCGATTGAAGCGACGCCAGAGCTACGTGATCCACTTGGAGACGCCTACCCCTGGTACGTGCTGATGGAGGTCGCTGCCACGGGGCCAGTCGATCTGAGTGCCTTGCTGGAAGCGCTGCTGGAAACCGGCATGGAGCGCGAGCTGGTGCTGGATGGCGCTTTAGCCTCTAGCGACACCCAGTCCGCCCAGCTGTGGCAGTTCCGCGAAAGCATGCTGGAAGGCCAGAGGCGGCGCGGAGAGCATCTGCGCACCGATATCTCGGTACCCATCTCGGCGATTCCGGACTTCATGAGCCGGGCAAGCGAGGTGGTGATGGCGGCGTCACCCGAGTGCGACATTATTGCCTACGGCCATGTAGGCGACGGCAATCTGCACTTCAATATCCTACCGCCCACGGCAATGGCGGATAGCGATAAGAAAGCCCATCTGCACGAGCTTGAAGAGCGTCTTTTTGAGGTGCTGGATGACTTCCACGGCAGCATCAGCGCTGAGCATGGCATTGGCCGCACCAAGCAAGCGCCTTATCTGGCGCGGCTATCGCCGATTGAGCGTGAGATGGTCAGCGGCGTTAAAGCGCTGTTCGACCCCAAGGGGCTGATGAACCCAGGCAGAATTTTGCCTGCTGGGGAGTAAGCCCCAGCGTAGTTCACACTATTTGGTTCATTCCTGCCTGAAACGCTCCGCTAGACCGCGCAATGCATTGGCGTAAAGCAGCGTATCGATGCCGACACCCACGAAGGTACAGCCCGCGGCGAGATAGCCGCGGGCGGCCTGCTCGTCCACCGTGACGATACCCGCTGCCTTGCCCGCAGCGCGTATCTTGTTAATGGCGTCACTAATCGCGTCTGTCACTTCAGGGTGGTTGGCATTGCCGAGATGCCCCATTGACGCCGACAAATCCGCCGGGCCAATAAACACCCCATCGACACCTTCTACTGCGGCGATGGCCTCCAGGTTAGCCAGCGCCTGGGGGCTCTCCACTTGCAGCATCAGGCAAATCTCGTCATCGGCGCAGGAGAGATAATCTTCTGCCTGCCCCCAGCGCGAGGCACGTGCCAGCACATGACCAACGCCGCGAATCCCGTAGGGTGGGTAGCGCGTAGCCGCCACCAGCTCAGCCGCTTGCTCGGCGGTCTCGACCATGGGGATAAGCAGGTTTTGCACGCCAATATCCAGGTAACGCTTGATCAGCACCGCATCGCCGGTGGGCGGGCGCACCACTGGGTGGCTTGGATAGGGAGCCAGCGCCTGCAGCTGAGCCAGCAGGCTGGCGAGATCATTGGGAGAATGTTCCACATCGATTAGTAGCCAGTCGAAGCCCGCCGTGGCGGCAATCTCAGCCGTATAAGCACTGGTCAAACCGAGCCAAATGCCCGTTTTGGGGTGGCCCGCCAGTAGCTGTTCCTTAAAGGCGTTGCGCGGCATTTTCATACGAGCTCCTCTGGATCAATACCCCATGATATCGGGCAGCCAAGTGGCCAGCCCAGGCACGGCAATCAACAGCAAAATGGTCGCTATGATCGGCAGCAGGAACGGCAGTATCGCGGTCACCACTTGGCCATAACGCAGCCGTGTAATGCCCACCATTAAAAACAGCACCGTGCCAAATGGCGGCGTAATGACCCCCACCGATAGCGTGATCACCATCACGATACCGAAGTGAACAGGGTCTAATCCGGCGCTTAGCGCTGCGGGCACCACAATGGGGGTAAAAATCAGGATGCTTTCGATCACTGACATAAAGCAACCGATCAATAGGAAGAACAGCGCAAAACAGAGTAGCAGCGCAAACATCGGCATATCGATGCTGGCGACCTGACCCGCTAACGCCTGAGGAATCCCCATGCGCACCAGTATCCAACCATAGAAACTAGAGACCGCAATAATTAGCAGAATGACCGCGCTGAACATCAGCGTGCGACTGAAAGCGTTATAGAGATCCTTCCAATTCAAGTCACGATAGATCAGCCCGCCTAGAATCACCGCGTAAAGCGAGGCAATAGCACCCGCCTCGGTGGGTGTGAAGAAGCCACCCCAAATACCACCGACGATAATCGCTGGCATCATCAACGGCAAAATAGCGCGTTTACCAGTGCGGACAACTTCGCAGGCGTCAAAAGGCGTCGGTTTAGGCATCACCACCCTACCGCTGGCAGACAGCAGCACGGTCATTCCCATCAGCAGCAGTGCCATCAAGATACCTGGCACTAGCCCCGCCATAAACAGCCCACCAATACTCACATTGGCCAGCCAGCCATAAACGACGAGCGCGATACTGGGCGGCAGAATTGGCCCGATCACGCTGGAGGCGGCTGTGATGCCGGTTGAGTAACCCAACTCGTAGCCACGCTCTTTCATCGCCTTGATTTCGATACTGCCCAGCCCGGCAGCGTCGGCGACCGCGGTGCCCGACATGGTGGCGAAAATGGAGCTGGCCACCACGTTGGCGTGGCCAAGGCCACCCTTGGTGAAACCCACCAGCGCGGTAGCAAAATCAAAAATCCGCGTCGTCGTGGAGCCAATATTCATAATATTGGCGGCCAGAATGAACAGCGGAATCGCTAGCAGGGTAAAGTTATTGAGGGTTTGCACCATGCGCAGCGGCAGCAGTTCGACGGGTAGCCCGCCGGTGCCAGTCGCTACCAAGGCGATAAAGGAGGTCACGCCAATGGCGACCACCACGGGCAAGCCAATGGCCATCAGAACTAACAGGCCACCGACGAAAATCAGTAGTTCGGTCATGGTTGAGAGACCTCCTCTTCATGGGACGTTTCCAACCACACCACCGGGCCGCGCAACGTTTGCCAAACGGCAATGAGTGCCATGCCCACAAAGCTGAAAAAGAGGCCGTAATAGAGGTAGCTGAAACTGATACTTAGCGAAACGGTTTTATTGTTGGCGCTCATATCGGACATGATCCAAGCCCCCCAGGCGGCCAGTGCAAAAAAGCCGCAGGAGATCAGCGCGGTGAGCCGGTACTGGATATTCTTTCCCAACCCGGAAAGCTTATGGCTGAACAAATCGACCACCAGATGCTCGCTGCGTACCCAGGCGGATAGCGACCCGAAGCCAATCGCGTAAATCGCCAGCATAGACGCCACTTCTTCGGTCCAGGGCATGCCTAGCCCCAGCAGGTCACGGGCAATTACGGCCGCCACGATCAGCAGCAGAATGGCGGCCATCAGCGCCACGCCCACCCCATCGCACAGGCGTGTAACACCGCGCAGCGTATAGAAAGCAATTCGATCCGGCCCCTTATTGGGCGCTACCGCGTCTTCCACAGGAGAACTCCTTACCCTGACTGCTTTTTAGTCTTACATGAAAACTTATTTGTAATGAAGAAAAGCGACGGCCCGATGGGCCGCCGCAATTTCTGTCCAGCGCGTTTTACTCGCTGTCGTTACCCAGCGCATCTTCACGAACGCCCTCGGCCATGTCAGCCATGACACGATCGATAGCCGGTAACGCTGCCTCGCGGAAAGGCGCAACATCCGGCTCAATGACGGTCATGCCTTCATCCTGCAGGGCTTCCAGATAGAACTCGTCGAGTTCGCGTTCTTGCTCTGAACCATACTGGCGTGCCACCTCAATGGCTTCTTCGATCAGCGCTTGATCTTCCTCTTCTAGGCCATCCCACCAGCGAGAACTAGCTACCCAGCTCCACGGAAACTGCACATGGCTGGTCATGATCAGGTAGTCCTGCACTTCCCATAGACGACGGGTATAAGGCGAGGAGAGCGAGTTCTCGTGGCCATCGACCTGGCCGGTCTGCATGGCGAGGTAAATCTCTGGTGCCGGTACGTTGACTACCTGAGCTCCAATCTCTTCCCACACTTCCAGCCATACCGGCAGCGAAGGCAGGCGCAGGCGGAAGCCATCCAGATCATCTGGGGTATGTATCTCTTTATTGGCGGTCATGTGGCGGGGCCCGCGATGCTGCAGGCCAAAATATTTCAGGCCGCCCTGGCTTTCTGCTTTCTCGACCAGCGCTTGGCCGGAAGGGCTCTCCATATAGGCGTCGACTTCATCCCAGGTAGTGAACACAAAGGGAACCGTAATAGCGTCGTATTCAGGCGCATACTGTTGACGCCAGTTACCACCGGTTAGGGATAGCTGGGTTTGGCCCAGGTTAAGCAGTTCCAACACGGCATTCTCACCGCCCAGAGAACCCGCTAAAAAGGGGCGAACTTCAAAGCGCCCGGGGGCCTGTTCCTCTAAATATTCCGCAAAGCGTTCCACCGCGGCGCTTTCCGAGCCGCCTTCACTCATGGTGTTGTTAACTTGAATTTCGATTGGGTTAGCTAAAACGAACGGGGCCGTCGTTAGCATGCCTAGGGTAGCCAGCGTGGCAAACAGTTGTTTCCGCATGGGATGACTCTCTACGGTTGTCGTTATTGGGTGTGGTTCTTTATAGCTCCTGTAGGCAAGAGCTTTATGTCGCTTGCCTGATCTTGAAACAAGCAGCCGACGGGCTCAAATCGACGTTCAAGAAGGATGACTTCGTTAAATACGATGGCTAGAAACGTCGGTATGACGCGCTTTTTGACCGAGGTGCTTGCAGCCATACGACCAAAGATGAATACCTGACCGCCTTCGCTGCTCTTTCAAAAGCCCTCTCAATAGGCTGTGAAGGCATACTTCAGCGCCGCTGCTCAAGGCATTTTGCCACCACAAGATATTTGCCAGCTTTCACGAAGCACGAAGCCATTTGCAGACTTTTGCAATTAGTCCTCGCCCGCCTTCTGGGTAAGGTGGTCTACCAAGTGTCGCGCAGTGACATGCAAAGAGGCGTAGCGGCGCATGCCAATCACCAGCTCACGCTGGGCCCAAGGGTCGCTAAGCGGGATGCTTTTGAGCTGCAAATCCCCCAGATCACGATAGATGGTCTGCTCAGGGAGTACGCCAACGCCCATGCCGTGGTGAATCATCCGGCAAATAGCGTCAAAGCTACGTACCTGAATGCGCATACGCAGCGCTTTGCCTGCCAGGTTAGCTTGTTCATTCAACAGCGATTGCAGCGAGGCGTCCTGCTGTAAGCCAATAAAATCGAAAGCCAGCGCTTCATTAAAAGCGATGCTTTCACGCTCAGCCAAGGGGTGATCAATGGGCGTCATTAACACGAGTCGGTCATGCCGATAGGAGAGCTGCTGGAGATCAGGCGCCGCCACATGCCCAGCGAAAATACCGATATCGGTCAGCCCGTCGCGAACGGCGGCAATGATTTCGCTACTGACTCGCTCCTGAAGATCGATCTTAATTTCGGGATAAAGCCGGGAGAAAGCGCTGAGATCTTGGGGAAGAAAAGCAATGATCGCCGAGGTATTGGAGTGGATACGCACATGGCCGCGCACGCCTTCGCCGTACTCGCTGAGTTCCGCATGCAGGCGCTCGATGTTATCCAGAATACGTCTAGCATGGTGCAAAAATGCCTGCCCGGCGGGCGTCAGCTCAACACCGCGCGGGCGACGATACAGCAGCGTGGTACCTACCAGCGCCTCCAGATCACTGATCCGCTTGCTCACCGCGGCGAGCGCTAAATGCTCACGCTCAGCGGCGGCGGTCAGGCGCCCCTCATCTGCCACGGAGATAAACAGCTTAAGAGTGACGAAATCGAAGCGGCGCATGACATATGACTCCCGTAAGACAAGCGCATTATGCTAACGCACCCCTTCGCTAACCACGAACCCTTTGTTACCGATTGCCTAATTGTCGGCCTGTAATGGCTCACGCATGCTGAACATCAATGACGATAACGACAAATAGAGGAAAGCCTAGATGAACGCTACCGAAGCCCGCCAGCTTCCGCTCCAAGGCTTGAAAGTGCTTGAGCTTGGTCAACTGATTGCGGGGCCTTTCGCCACCAAACTGCTGGGGGAATTTGGTGCCGATGTGATCAAAATCGAACCGCCAGGCACCGGCGACCCACTTCGCAAATGGCGAATGATAGAGGATGGCACCTCGCTTTGGTGGCACGTCCAGACCCGTAACAAGCGCTCGGTGGCGCTGGACTTGCGCAGTGAAGAGGGCCAAAAGCTGGTGCGCCAACTCGCCGCCGAGGCGGACGTGGTAGTGGAGAACTTCCGCCCCGGCACGCTAGACAACTGGGGGCTGGGCTGGGAAGCACTCTCCAAACTCAACCCTCGGCTGATCATGGTGCATATTTCCGGCTATGGGCAAACGGGGCCCTACCGCGATAAGCCCGGTTTTGGCGTAATTGGCGAAGCCATGGGCGGGCTGCGTTACCTCACCGGCCAGCCGGGCGAGCCTTCGGTGCGCGTTGGCGTGAGCATCGGCGACTCACTTTCCGCGCTCTACGCCGTGATTGGTACCCTGCTGGCACTTCAGGAGCGCAACCGCAGTGGCCTGGGTCAAGAGATCGACGTCGCGCTGTATGAGTCGGTGTTTGCGATGATGGAGAGCCTGCTGCCTGAGTTCGATGCCAGCGGCCAGGTTCGCGAACCGAGCGGCAGCGCCCTGCCCGGCATAACCCCTTCAAATGCCTACCGCTGCCAAGGCGGCGATTACGTGCTGATTGCCGGCAATGGCGACAGTATCTTCAAGCGCCTGATGGGCGTGATTGGCCGTGAAGATTTAGCCAACGACCCGGCCCTGGCCCATAACGATGGGCGTAGCCAGCAAGCCGAAATGATTGATGCCGCGATTCAAACGTGGACCGAAGAGCGCCCACGGGATGCCATTTTACAAGCACTGGATGACGCCCGCGTGCCCGCAGGCTACCCCTACACTGCCGCAGATATCGCCTTTGATCCCCACTACTTGGCTCGGGAGATGATTCAAACCTTTACACGGCCTAATGGCGAACCGCTAAAAGTACCCGGCGTATTGCCAAAGCTTAGCGCTACGCCAGGGCGAATCGGCGACGGCGGCCCCACTCTTGGCCAGCATACCGATGACGTGTTGGGTGAGCTGGGTATTGATCACGAAACCCGCGCTAAGCTGCGCCAAGCGGGCATCATCTAGGGAGTATTTTTATGAAGTTGGTAACACCTTGCCCCACCAAAATCGAGATCAACGAAGTTGCCCCCCGGGACGGCCTGCAGATTGAAGCACGGTTTGTGCCGACGGAAGAGAAAATCCGCTGGATCGATGCGCTCTCTACCACTGGCCTACGGCGTATTGAAGCAACGTCGTTCACATCGCCTAAAGCGATCCCCAACCTGCGCGATGCCGCTGAAGTGGTGACCGGCATTCAGCGCCGGGAAGGGGTCGATATCACGGTGCTGGTGCCCAACGTAAAAGGCACTGAGCGAGCGCTCGCCTGCCAAGTAGATGAGATCAATCTGGTGATGTCCGCCAGCAATAGCCACGGTCTGGCCAATCTGCGCATGACGCCGGAACAGTCGCTAGAGCAGTTCGCGGCGATTTTGGAGGTCAGCAAGCATTTCGATAACAATAAAAATAGCAGCGTGTTTATCAACGCCTCACTCTCGACGACCTTTGGCTGCCCCTTTGAAGGCGAGGTGCCCGAGGCGCGGGTACTGGAACTTGTTGAAAAGCTGATTGGCCTTGGCATTCAGGGCGTCACACTCTGCGATACCACCGGCATGGCCAACCCTGTCCAGGTCAAACGCCTGTGCGAAGCCGTGCTTGAACGCTGGCCGGAAACGCCGTTCACGCTGCACTTCCACAACACGCGCGGGATGGGCTTAGCCAATGCATTGGCGGCTTGGCAGGCGGGTATCAGCCGCTTCGACTCCTCCTTAGGCGGGCTGGGCGGCTGCCCCTTTGCCCCGGGTGCGACGGGCAATGTATGCACCGAGGATCTGGTGCATATGTTTGAGTCCATGGGCGTCGATACTGGCGTCGATCTGGATGCACTGCTGGAGATCGCCGCCACCCTTCCCGACCTTATCGGCCATGGCGTGCCGGGGCAGGTAGTCAAAGCAGGAAAGTCGACCCGGCGTTATGCGATGCCGCCTAATGCTCAAACCTGAGTGTTAGGCAGGCCCAATCACATGCTTCACTTCAAGGTAAGCACTTAGCCCCCAAGGGCCAAGTTCACGCCCAATGCCGCTACGCTTGAAGCCGCCCCAGGCGGTTTCGGGTAGCACTAGCTGCTCGCTGTTGTACCAGATGCTGCCAGCCTTGAGCTGGCGGCCGATGCGTTTTGCCCGCTCAGGGTCACCGCTGATCACCGTTGCCGCCAAGCCAAAGCTGCTGTCGTTGGCAAGCTGAATGGCTTCGGCTTCACTTGCGACGCTGCGTGCGCAGAGCACCGGGCCAAAAACCTCTTCTTTCCATAGGCGGCTCTCGAGCGGTACATCGCGATAAAGCGTGGGTGCCAGGAAGTAGCCCTGGGCAGGTAGCGTGCGGTGTTGGCCGTCGCGCACCACCGTAAGACCTTCCTGTGCAGCAATATCCAGATAGCGCTGCACCGCGTCGCGCTGTTTGGCGCTAGTCAACGGCCCTAAGTCGGTGCCTTCGACAAGCGGGTCGCCCAGCGTAATCGCATCCATACGCTCTGAAAGCGCAGCGTAGAGTGCTTCTGCTACGTCTTCGTGCACCAATAAACGCGAGGTCGCAGAGCAGATCTGCCCGGCGTTGAAGTAGATGCCGGCCATTACCCAGTCAGCGGCTTGGGCAGGATCAGCGTCTTCCATCACCAAAATCGGAGACTTTCCACCCAGTTCCAGCGATACGCCAGCGGTGCGAGCGCTGGCCGCTTGCATCACCGTTTCGCCTACACGGTTACTGCCCGTAAAGGAGATTTTATCCACCCCAGGATGATTAGTTAGCGGTGCACCGATGCCCTCGCCGTCGCCATTGAGCAGGTTCAGCACACCCGCGGGTAGCTCAACCTCTAACGCAATTTCTGCAAGCACTTGCTCGGGTAGCGGCGTCACTTCCGAAGGTTTTAGCACCACCGTACAGCCAGCGGCCAAAGCGGGCGCCAGCTTCCAGGCGCTGGTGACCAGCGGGAAATTCCACGGCGTTATTAATCCCACAACGCCAGCGGGGTCGTGGTAAGTGCGCGCCTCAACGCCCTCCATTTCCACATTGACCAACTCCCCCTGACGGGCATCCAGCGCCTTGGCCTGCTTGGCATAGTAGCGGTAGCAGGCAATCGCATCGTCCAGATCAATACCCGCTTCCACCAGTGGCTTGCCGTTATTGGTCGCCGAAAGCGTCATCAGCGACTCCCGACGGGCTTCCAGTGCATCGGCAAATCCATCAAGGTAGTTTGCACGTGCGGTACCGCCCAACGCCTGCCAAGCGGGCTGCGCCTGCTGGGCGGCTTTAACGGCGGCGTCTACATCTGCAGCATCCCCCGCCGTGACTTGAGCAATACGTTCCTCGCGGTAGGGGTTCATCACATCGAGTAGGCGAGCTCCCGAAGATGCGACCCACTGGTTGTTGATGAACTGTTTGTTAATTAACTGCTGGCTGAGTGACTGCATGGAAATATCCTAGTCAGAAAATGCACACGCACGCTGCCAGGCAGCGGCGTCAATTTCGATCAGTAAAGGCCCGGTGGCTACGCGGTTGGCGAGCGCTTTGGCGAGTTCGGCAGGACTTTCCACTAGCATGCCGGGGCAGCCGAAACCTTCAGCCAGGGTGAGAAAGTTGGGTGCCTGAATATCCACGCCCAAGCGGGCCACGCCATTAGCATCCATATAGCGACGAATCTCTTCGTAGCCAGCGTTGTGCCAAAGCACAATCACTATGGGCAGGCGCTCTTCTACCGCCGTTGCCATTTCCGAGAGGGTAAACATCACCCCACCATCACCAACGAGAGCCACCACGGGCAGATCAGGCCGTGCCAGTTGGGCACCCAACGCCGCCGGTAGCCCATAGCCCAAGGTGCCGTAACCCGTTGAAGCATTGAAATAGCGCCGGGGTGCTGGCTGACTGACCAAGTGGTTACCGGCATATACCGGTGCGGTGGAATCACCTACCAAAATCGCCTCGGGGAGATAATCAGCCAGGGTTTTATAAAGCGGCACAAAGTCGGCAAAAGCAGGATCGTTTACCAAATTAAGCGCGCCCAACGCTGCGGCGGTTCGCTCAGTGCCTTGACGCTTCAGTGGTTCGGGGAAGTGACCAAGCAAAAGCTCCAAACTGCGTCCTGCATCACCCACTAGGCCAAGCGTGGTGCGCTGATTGCGCACTAGCTGCTCAGGGTCGAGGTCGATACGAATCAGCGTGCCGTTGAGGTGAAAGCCGCCATCAAAAACGACGTCATAATCGGTCTCACCCAACTCGGTACCTATCGCCAGAATCACATCGGCGTTGGCGGCTAGTTCACGAACCGCGGGCAGTGCGGCATTGGCGCCCAAATCCAGCGGGTGGTCGCGGCCTAGCAGCCCTTTGGCATTAATCGTCGTTACCGTCGGGGCATCGAGTTTTTCTACCAATGCTCGCGCTGCTTCCGGCGCTGAAACGCAGCCTCCGCCCAATAGCACCAGGGGCTGTTTCGCCGCTTGAAGCAAGCGTGCAGCCTCGACCAAGCCTTCTGGATCAGGCGCCGCGCGATAAAGCGTGGGCGCTTGCCAACTGGCCGGCACATCCACCGGGGCATTAAACAGATCGATAGGGATTTCAATATGCACCGGGCCTGGGCGCGCGCCGTTGAAAACGGCGAAGGCGCGGGCCAACACCTCGAGCAGTGTATTGGCATCCAACAGGGTGTGGCTAAACCGCGCCACGCCGCTGATCATCTGCTGTTGGCTGGGCAGCTCGTGCAGCCGCCCTTGGCCTAAGCCCAAGGTATCGCGGCGGTTGACGCTGGAGATCACCAGCATGGGGATGGAGTCCGCCAGGGCCTGGCCCATGGCGGTGGCAATGTTAGTCATGCCCGGCCCGGTGATAATCAGGCATACCCCCGGTTGGCCGCTGGCGCGGGCATAGCCGTCGGCCATAAACCCCGCGCCCTGCTCATGGCGCGGGGTTATATGCTGCACATCGCTGCCTTCCAGACCACGATAAAGCTCTATTGTATGCACGCCGGGGATGCCGAACAGGGCGCTCACCCCGTAAGTCTCCCGCAGCAGCCGAATGAGTAGCTCTGCACAGGTCATGGCGGGTTGTTTACGTGCTTCTTCAACGCTCATTACAGCCCCCTTAGAAGAAAAATGTATGGGCCATAAAGGCGATGATGGGCAGCGTAATCGCGGTACGCAGCAGAAAGATGGCCACCAGTTCCCAGAGTTTGATGGGGATTTTCGACTTGAGCAGCAGCGCGCCTATTTCAGACATGTAAATTAGCTGGGTCAGGGAGAGGCAGGCAATCACAAAGCGAGTGAGCTCGCTTTCAATATTGGTCGCTAATACCGCCGGTAGGAACATATCGGCAAAGCCAACCAGCGTGGCAGGTGCTGCCGCTTCTGCCTCTGGGATACGCAGCAGTTCCAGCACCGGTACCATCGGGTAAGAGAGCCACGTAAACAGCGGAGTAAACTCCGCCAGAATGAGCGCCACCGTGCCAATGGCAAACACCAAGGGTAGTAAACCTAGGAAAATATCCATCACGTTGAGCAGCGCCAAACGTGCTAGTTCGCGAGGACCGGGAGCACCAGCGGCGCGATTGGTGGCTTGAATCAAGCTATAGCGGAACAGGCCGACTTTTTCGGTACGTTCTTCGTTTAACTGACAGCCGACCGGCTCATAGTAATCATTGGACTTGCGCGATAGCGGTGGGATTCGCGGCACAATGACCGCAGCGATTAGCCCTGCCACCACGACCGTCGTGTAAAACTGCACAAACAGGTGGTTAATATCGACGAAGCTCGTCACTAACAGCGCAAAGGCAATGGATACCACAGAGAAGTTGGTAGCAATGACAGAGGCTTCGCGGCCATTGTAATAGCCCTGCTCATACTGCTGCGTGGTAATGAGGACACCCACGGTACCCGACCCCATCCATGAGGCAGTGGCATCAATGGCACTGCGTCCCGGCAGGTTAAAAATTATCCGGAACGGCTTGCGTACCATGCTGCCGATAAACTCCATAAAGCCAAACTCGACCAGAAACGGTAGCAACAGCGCGGCAAAGAAGAAGAAGGTTAAGAGCACCGGCGCAAGATCATTGAGCATGACGCCACCGGTAAAGGAGGCAGTGACGAATTCAGGCCCAAACTGGAAATAGGTCATCACCGCAAACAGTGCGCCTAATACGCGCATAGCCAACCACAGCGGCCCAACATGAAACATCTCATGCAACATGCCTTTTTTGGCCCAGGCTGGATCAGCCAGTTTGGCATAAACAGTGATTATCACTGACAGACAAAGCACGACTACCGCGATAGCAGGCAGCGCTGAGCCTAATAGCGTTTGCAAGCCTTCCGCCATGAGGCCCATACCAATATTGATGGTATCGCCAAATTGAAAAGGGACGAGAAACAGCAAAACCCCAATTAAAGAAGGCACTATAAACTTCAGTAAATGCGCCTGGGGGATCGGCCCCGACGAGGTCGGCTCTTCGGTCTTAACGTTGCTATTCGACATAGGGTTCACCTATTGGAAGTGATTATTGGAGGTGGGCTGGCGGCGTCCTGGCAGGAAGTAGACCTTCCTGCCATATGTCTTTTTATTAGCGCCTTATCAGGTCGGCGCCTTTTAAATCAAAACCGTCTTAAGAGCGGCTTAGTCGCCACGCTTCACGCCCGGCAGGACGCAGAGCATTTCATACAGCAGCGTGGCGCCCATCAGTGCGGTGTTGCCGCTGGGGTCGTAGGGCGGGGATACTTCCACCAGATCACAGCCGACAATATTCAGGCCCAAGGCGCCACGAACAATTTCCAATCCCTGAGTAGACGTTAGGCCACCCATCTCTACCGTGCCGGTACCGGGGGCAACAGAGGGATCCAAACCATCAATATCGAAACTGATGTATACCGGAATATCGCCCATCTGTTCGCGCACTTCCTGCATCAACGGCGCTAGCGAGCGGTACCAGCACTCCTCAGCGGGAACAACGCGGAAACCTTGATCGCGGCACCAGTCGAAATCCTCAGCGGCGTAACCCGTACCACGCAGGCCGATTTGTACGACCTTACCGTGGGCCAACAAGCCCTCTTCCTGAGCACGACGAAATGGCGTGCCGTGAGCAATCGGCTCGCCGAACATATGCTCGTTTACATCGGCATGGGCGTCGATATGAATCAACCCCACCGGGCCATGCTTTTTGGCCATGGCGCGTAGAATTGGCAGGGTCAACGTGTGTTCGCCGCCCAGGGTCATCGGAATGCAGTCATGCTTCAACACGTCGTCGTAGAAAGCGGTGATGATGTCGACGCTTTTCGGCAGGTGGAAGGTGTTGATGGGTACGTCGCCAATATCGGCTACCTGGAGGCTTTCAAACGGCGCGGCGCGGGTTGCCATATTGTAGGGGCGCAGCATGCGCGACTCATCGCGGATCTGGCGCGGCCCGAGGCGCGTGCCGGGGCGGTTCGAGGTACCGATATCCATGGGAATGCCGATAAACGCCGCATCTAAACCTTCAGCGGTGTCTTGGGTAGGCAGGCGCATCATGGTGGCGGGGCCTGCAAAGCGCGGCATGGTGTTGCCGCCCAGCGGCTGGTTGAACTCCGACATACACATCTCCTTGGATTTGTTGTGACGATTTAGCCTATGCAACTTTCCTGACTTTCAGCCTTAGCTATCTCCTATAGGCGTTGCACAGATCATGCCAAGTCGTAGATCCCTATAAAGCGGTGGGATTACCGGTCAAATGATGCAAAAATGAATCAATTTAACGCTTAGTCAATTCATTATTGAATCAAAGATTCAATAATGAATTATTTGAAGGGAGTCGATGGCAGTGAGTGAAATAGACAGACGTGTGCTGCAAACCATTGTAGAGACTGCTAACGATCACTTCTTTATCGTCAGTGGCGATGGACAAATAGTCGATATTAGCCCAGGGGCCGAAGCGGTTTACGGGGTATCACGAGAAGAACTGCTCACCAGCAGTGTGCAGCAGTTGCAAGCGGCCGGGGTGCTCAAGCCCTCTATCACCATGGAAGTGATGCGCACCCGCCAACCAGCGCAGCTCATGCAGGTCACTGGAACAGGCCGCCGGGTCATCGCCGAAGCTTACCCTGTGTTCGTCAATGGCAAGCTAGAGCGCATTATCAGCCGCTCCCGGGATTTAACCGACTTGCAGCTATTGCAGGACGAATACGCGCTGCTGCAAAAACGCTTTAGCGAACACTTAAAACGCAGCCAGGCCGCCCCGGATGCGGAAGAGCAGGCGCTGGATGATGCCCTGGATAACCTGCAGGTGCGCAGCAGCGTGATGCGTGAAATTGCGCTACTGCTTAAGCGGGTCGCACCATCAGATGCCAATGTGCTAATGCTGGGTGAATCGGGCGTGGGTAAAACCGCCTTTGCTAAACAGCTACACCGCTGGAGCCAGCGCTGTGACGGGCCGTTTATTGACGTTAACTGCGCGGCCATTCCTGAGAATTTGTTTGAGTCCGAGATGTTTGGCTATCAGCCCGGCGCTTTTAGCGGTGCGGCGCGGCAAGGTAAGGCGGGACTGTTGGAGCAGGCCGAGGGCGGCACGCTGTTTTTGGATGAAATAGGCGAACTGCCGCTGCTAATGCAAACCAAACTGTTAAAGGTCATTCAGGATGGCAGCCTGACTCGGCTGGGTGACACCCGCTCTCGCAAAGTCAATTTTCGTTTGGTCGTGGCCACTAACCAAGACTTGGCTAAACAGGTTGAGGCTGGGCAGTTTCGGTTAGACCTTTACTACCGTCTCAATGTGATCCCGGTCACCCTGCCGCCCCTTCGCGACCGCCGGGAAGATATCCCAGACCTTGTCGAAGCGTGTTTAAACCGGCTCAACCAGCGCTATGGGCGGCAGAAAATTCTCGACACCCGCGTTTGGTCGACCCTGATGGGCAGCGAATGGCTGGGCAACGTGCGTGAGCTGGAGAACTGGCTGGAACGGGCGTGGCTTTCCAGCCCCACGGATCAGATTGAGGTGCCTGCCGCTCAACCATATACCGAACAACACCATGCAAGCCTGCCGAGCTCGTCACCAGCAACGTCGATACCTGCGCTGGAACCTCATGAAACACTTAAGCAGTATATGGCCCGTTTAGAGCGGGAAACGCTTGAGGCGCTGTGCACCACTCACCTCAGTACCTATGCCATCGCCGAGCGGCTGGGCATCAGTCAGTCCAGCGTGGTGCGTAGGCTTCAGCGCTATGGCATTAAAGTTGCCAAATGATTTTCTGCTTGACACAGCGGCTGTCATAAACGATCCATGTAAGTGTCATACAACGGCAACACCTTCAACACAAGCTGAACCAATAACAACCAACAGCCGGTGATGTGTGTGCTATGTCAAACCAATCGCGTATCCGCCTGGAACGCGTCACCAAACGTTGGGACGCGACTGCTGCCGTCGATGATATCTCCTTCGACGTCACGCCTGGGCAATTTGTCATTCTGCTAGGCCCTTCGGGCTGCGGCAAATCTACCACGCTGCGTATGATCGCAGGCTTGGAAGAGGCCAGCGGCGGGCATATCTATATTGGAGAGCGTGATGTGACACGCCTGCCACCCGGTGACCGTGGGCTGAGCATGGTGTTTCAGTCCTATGCACTGTTCCCGCATTTAAGTGTTGCCGACAACATCGTGTTTGGCCTGCGCAGTCGTAAAGTACCCAAAGCCGAACAGCGCGAACGGCTCGCCAAGGTTGCCGAGCTGGTCGATCTCACCGATTACCTGGCCCGCAAACCTGCCCAGCTCTCTGGTGGCCAGCGACAACGAGTGGCGCTGGCACGCTCAATTATCTCCGAACACCCCATTTGCTTAATGGATGAGCCGCTCTCCAATCTGGATGCGCGGCTGCGAAGCGATATGCGCAGAGAAATCAAAGCGTTGCAAAGTCGCCTAAATATGACGGTGATTTACGTCACCCACGATCAAGTTGAGGCCATGAGTATGGGTGATCGCGTCATTCTGATGCAGCACGGCAAAATCGTGCAGGACGGTACGCCCGACGAACTTTATAACCGCCCCGCCAGCGCCTTTGCCGCCAGCTTTATTGGTAGTCCAGCGATGAATCTGCTGCCGTTGGTGGCTGGTGAGACTGGCGCCGTCATTGAAGGTGAGCCAAGCACGCCGGTGGCGCCAATGGAGGCCGCCGGTGGACACTTGGGCGTGCGCCCAGAAGATATTGAGCTACGGCCAGCGGCGTCGCCAGGCGTACCCGCCAAGGTAGTCAGTGAAGAGTACTTGGGGGCAGATACCATCGCCTATGTTGAGGTGGGCTCGCATACCCTGCGCGTTCGATTAAGCGGCAAACCGCTATTGAGCGGCCAGCCATGCAGCCTCTATTGGGCGTCCAAGAACATACACCTTTTCGATGCTAACGGCCTACGGCGCGATGATATGCCACCAAGCGATTTCGCTCCGCCAATCCGCAGCATTCCTCGTCCACCGGCGGTGGGCTCTTTCCAACACTGATCGCTTTTCAACCTTGATTCAGTCCTGACACTTGTGGAGTCTCTTATGCGTTCGCGGATCCCTTTTGCGATGACGGCCCTGGCAGCGGGCTTGTTGAATGCCGCCCAGGTCAACGCTGATAGCGTCGATCTCACCATGTACTACCCAGTGTCGGTGGGCGGTGCGCTCACCAACGTGGTGGATAATCTGGTAGAGGAGTTCGAAAGCGAACACCCGGATATCAACCTGGAAGCGATTTACGCCGGCAACTACGACGACACTCGCGTACGGGCTATGTCCGCCATCGAGGCTGGCGATACGCCGCAACTGTCAGTTCTTTTTTCAATCGACCTTTATGAGCTGATTGAGCAGAACGCCATTGTGGCCTTCGATGATCTGGTCGAAACCGATGAAGAGCGTGACTGGCTGGATAGCTTTTACCCTGGCTTGATGGAAAACGGCCAGCTGGATGGCAAAACCTACGGCATTCCCTTCCAGCGCTCCACCATCGTGCTGTTCTGGAACAAAGACGCCTTTGAAGCGGCAGGCCTAGACCCCGAAACGCCCCCTGAGAACTGGGAAGAGATGGCCGAAATGGCCGCCACCGTTCGGGAAGCCTCCAATGGCGAGCAGTGGGGCGTGATGGTGCCTTCCACGGGCTACCCCTACTGGATGTTCCAGGCCTTCGCGTTTCAGAATGGCCATCGTTTGATGAGCGAAGATGGTACTGAGGTCTACTTTGACGACCCCGCCGCCGTTGAAGCGCTGGAATACTGGGTGTCGCTAGCCACCGAGCACGATGCCATGCCCGATGGCACCATCGAATGGGGCACGCTGCGCCAAAACTTTATCGAGCAATCTACGGCGATGATGTGGCACACCACAGGCAACCTAACGGCCGTACGTAGCGAAGCTGATTTTGACTTTGGCGTTGCTATGCTGCCAATGAAAACCCAGCGCGGCAGCCCCACCGGCGGCGGCAACTTCTACATTTTTGAAGATGCCAGCGAAGAAGAGCAACGCGCAGCGATGACCTTTATCCGCTGGATGACCGATCCCGAGCGCGCCGCGGCCTGGTCAATTGAAACCGGCTATATGGGCGTTAGCCCCGCCGCTTATGAAACCGATGCACTGAAAAGCTATGTGGAAGAGTTCGCTCCCGCAGCCGTAGCCCGCGACCAGCTTGAACATGGCACAGCTGAGCTTTCCACGTATCAGGGTGGCCGCGTGCGTCGTGCTTTGGATAACGCCGTACAAGCCGCGTTAACTGGCCAGATGTCACCGGAAGAAGCGCTTAGTCAAGCGCAGCAAGAAGCCGATGGCGTGCTGCGCCGCTACGCTCGCTAATCGTCATATTTATCTCTATTTGCCGGGGCATGCCCCGGCTTTTCCCACTTGCGGTACTTAACCATGTCCTTCACCAACCACCGCAAAATGCAGCTCTACGGTGCGCTTCTGCTGCTGCCCGCCGCCATACTGCTGGCCACCTTCGCTTACCTGCCCACCATCGCGACGGTGATCAACAGTCTGTTTTTACCTGGCTTTCGCGGTGCACCCACCGAGTTCGTGGGGCTTGAAAATTATCAGGTGCTTTTCGATGACCCGACGTTTTGGAAAGTAGCTCGCAACAACTTAATCTACGCCGTCGGTACGATTCCGACTTCTATCGCGCTGGCATTGTGCATGGCGCTATTTGTTAACGGAAAACTGCGCGGGCGCGGCGTTGTCCGCATGGCCTACTTTACGCCGACCATCCTGCCCATGATCGCCGCTGCCAATATTTGGATGTTTTTCTACGCGCCGCAGATTGGCCTATTTAATAAGCTGCTTGGCGCGTTAGGTTTTTCGGGCGTGAACTGGCTCGGCGACCCAAGCGTCGCTCTGGGATCAGTGATCGTAATGTCGGTGTGGAAAGAAGCCGGTTTTTTTATGATTTTCTACCTCGCCGCACTGCAGGGCATTGCGCCTGAACTCAAAGAGGCTTCTGACCTTGAGGGCACCAGCCGCTGGAGCTTCTTCTGGCGGGTTACCTTCCCATTGCTGATGCCCACCACGCTGTTTGTGCTGATTAACGCCTTAATCAATGCAGTAAGAGTCGTCGATCACCTGTTTATTTTGACCAAGGGCGGGCCCAACAACGCGACGAACCTGCTGCTCTATTACGTCTATGAGAACGCGTTTTCGTTTTTTGACCGCACCACCGCCGCCACCATCACGGTGGTTATTCTGCTGGTCCTCGCGGTCGTTGCCACGCTTAAGTTCACGATTTTAGATCGCAGGACGCACTACCAATGAATACGACCACACCCTATGCGCCCCGCTCCCGTTTCTTCTCAATTCCTGCACTGGAAACCGTGGCCGCGTGGCTGCTGGCGGTTATTTGGGTTTTTCCACTGCTGTACGCCTTTTGGGCCGCCTTCCACCCCAGCGAATTTATGGTGAATTTCGAGCTTTTCGCCCCGCTCACGCTGGATAACTTCACCAACGCCTGGGCTCAGGCGCCTTTTGGGCGCTACTACCTGAATACCTTTGCCCTCGTCACTGGCGTTGTATTTGCCCAGTTTGTGGTTTGCACTCTGGCGGCGTTTGCCTTTGCGCGCTTTCCGATTCCCGGTAAAAACGTGCTGTTTATGCTGGTGCTGATTCAGCTGTTCGTATTTCCCGAAGTTCTGATCGTCGAGAATTATCGTATTGCCAGTGAGCTGGGGTTGATCAACACCATTAGCGGCATAGGCCTGCCCTACGTCGCCAGCGCTTTTGGTATTTTTCTGCTGCGCCAGACGTTTAAAACCATTCCCCGGGAGCTGGAAGACGCTGCTCGGATCGAAGGCTGCAACTGGATGGAGATCTTATGGAAGGTCTACGTACCGCTGGCCAAGCCGACTTATCTTGCTTATGGGCTGGTTTCGATCAGCCACCACTGGAATAACTTTCTATGGCCATTGGTGGTCACTAACTCGGTGGAAAGCCGCCCGCTAACGGTAGGACTAGGCGTTTTCTCCGCCCCGGAAACCGGCGTCAACTGGGCAACGGTGAGTGCCGCAACGTTGCTGAGTATCGCCCCTTTGCTGGTGGCTTTCCTACTCTTCCAACGCCAGTTTGTGCAGTCGTTCCTGCGCGCCGGGATTCGCTAAGCAAAACCCCGTGAGTTTTCGTGCGACAATTCTCCCTCAAGCACGCGATAAGGAGAGCATTGATGCACGGCGACCCTCACCCGGCAGCCCTCAAGGTACTGCAGGAAGTATTCGGCTACGACAGCTTTCGCGGCCCGCAGCAGGCTATCATTGAGCATGTGATCGCCGGAGGCGATGCGCTGGTGCTGATGCCAACCGGCGGGGGCAAGTCGCTGTGCTATCAAATCCCGGCACTGTTGCGCGAAGGCACCGCGATTGTGGTCTCGCCGCTGATTGCGCTGATGCAGGACCAGGTAGCGGCACTGGAACAGAACGGGGTCAGGGCGGCTTACCTCAACTCCAGCCTCGATTATCACGAGGCGGTCGAGGTAGAGAACCGCCTGCGGGCGGGCGAGCTGGATCTTTTATATGTCGCGCCCGAGCGGCTGGCCACGCCGCGTATGCAGATGCTTTTGGAGCAGAACCAGATCGCGCTGTTCGCTATTGATGAAGCCCACTGCGTCTCCCAGTGGGGCCACGATTTCCGCCCGGAGTATCGCCAGCTTTCCCATCTGCATCAGCGCTTCCCCCAGGTGCCACGCATCGCCCTCACCGCCACCGCCGATGTGCCCACTCGGCACGATATCATGGAGCATCTGCAGCTCCAGAAAGCGGCGCTTTATAACAGCGGCTTTGACCGGCCGAACATTCGCTACCATATTGCCGAGAATCAGGGTAACGCCAAGGAGCAGCTGCTGCGCTTTATCCGCGAGCACCACGACGGCGAGGCGGGTATCGTCTACTGCCTTTCCCGGCGCAAGGTGGAAGAGACCGCCGCCTGGCTGGAGCGTCAGGGGCTGACCGCACTGCCCTACCACGCCGGGCTCCCAGCCGAGCAACGCCAGCAGCATCAGACCCGCTTTCTACGTGAAGATGGGGTGGTGGTCGTCGCCACCATCGCCTTCGGCATGGGCATCGACAAGCCGGACGTGCGCTTTGTCGCTCACCTTAACCTGCCCAAAAGCATTGAAGCCTACTACCAAGAAACCGGTCGCGCCGGGCGTGACGGCCTGCCCGCCGATGCTTGGATGGCCTACGGGCTTCAGGATGTGATCACCCTGCGCCAGATGCAGCAGGGCTCCAGCGCCGCCGACCAGCAAAAGCGCATCGAGCAGCAAAAGCTAGATGCTATGCTGGGGCTGTGTGAAATCATCAGCTGTCGCCGCCAGGCGCTTTTGCACTACTTTGGCGATCACTTGGACGACCCTTGCGGCAACTGCGACAACTGCCTTACCCCACCCGAGACCTGGGATGCCACCGTAGCCGCACAAAAAGCGCTGTCGTGCGTCTACCGCACCGAGCAGCGTTTCGGCGTGACCTATCTCGTGGATGTTCTGCTGGGCAAGCGCAACGAACGTATCACCCGCTTTGGTCATGACCAGCTCAGCACCTTCGGCATTGGTCAAAACCTCACGGCCAGCGAATGGAAAGCGCTCTTTCGCCAACTGATTGCCAGCGGCTTTTTGAGCGTGGATATGGAAGGCCACGGCGCCATCAAGCTCACTGCCAATGCCAAGCCGGTGCTGCGAGGCGAGCAGAACCTCACCCTGCGCAAGCCAAGCAAAGCAAACCCTGCCCGACGGGGAAGCAAAGGCGCCTCAGCCACTCTGGGCCATGGCGCGCTATGGGAAGCCCTTCGCCAGCACCGCAAGGAACTTGCCGAGGCGCAGGGCGTGCCTGCCTACGTGATCTTCCACGACGCCACCCTGGCCGAACTGGTCGAACAGAAACCCCAGAGCATGGAAGCCCTGGGCGCGATTTCAGGCATCGGCGCGCGCAAGTTGGCAGATTACGGCGTGGGCTTTCTGGACGTTATTCTGGCGCATCAGGAAACCGAGCAAAACAGCTGAACCGGCGCGCCCTCAAAAAGCTCAAATGGTCGCTATTTTCAAAAATCGCTCACTTGGCGTAATATAACCATAAGTGAGGAGGGAAATAGATGGCTATTCAGCACAAAACAGCCGACAAGCGGCGCGAAATGGGGGCCGCAGCGATGCGCACCTACCCCAGCATTTCACACAGCTGGGGGTTAAAAGAGAGTGAAGCCGCTCTTCTATTGGGAGTACCTGATTCCACCTATCGGCGTTGGAAGCAGGCACCAGAGAATGCCCGCCTGGATGCTAATCATCTAGAACGGATGTCGTTGATTCTCGGCATCTACAAAGCACTGCATATACTGTTGCCCAACAAAGAAGCGGCCAACAGTTGGTTGCAGAGATCCAACAGCAACCCTCTTTTCGCCGGTCACTCGCCAATGGAGCGTCTGTTAAATGGGCAAGTCTCAGACCTCTACGTTGTTCGCCAGCATTTA
Source organism: Halomonas sp. MES3-P3E (assembly GCF_002836035.1). Taxonomy (NCBI): domain Bacteria; kingdom Pseudomonadati; phylum Pseudomonadota; class Gammaproteobacteria; order Oceanospirillales; family Halomonadaceae; genus Halomonas; species Halomonas sp. MES3-P3E. The sequence goes on from NZ_PJBT01000193.1 coordinate 51,422, forward strand.
GATGCAGCGCGTGGTGGAGGCCATGCATGACATTCCCGCTGAGCAATGTCACGTGGCGGCCCAGTTACCGCGTTATCCCCTCGCGTTTCCCACCGATTGATTTATTCGAAGGCGTCAATAGCAACGCTGATGACTGGGGCTTACTTAATGAGTTGGAGGGTGAAACCTCCGCAAGGCTTCGTGAGGAAGCGGGAGCCATCCATCTAGTCCGCGATGACGACCGCCGCTACGGCCCCGGCTGGACGCCAATCATGGCTGCCTTCTGCCACTTCCCCGCTACCGGTTCGCGTTTTAGCGATGGCACTTTTGGTGCCTACTACTGCGCACTCACCGAAGCCACCGCCATTGCCGAAACCGTTTACCACGCAGAACGCTTTATGGGGGAATCAAACGAACCGCCCATGATGCTTCAGCAACGTGTTTATCTGTCGGATTTAACAGGCCAACTACTTGATTTACGTGGGCAGGATGCTGCCCAAACGCTTCTCACGACGGATAGCTGGGCAGCCGGGCAAACCTTAGGTAGACAAGCCTGGGAGGAGCAAACGACTGGCATCGTTTACCCAAGCGTTAGGGACCCGGAGGGAGAGTGTGCTGCTGTGCTACGACCTCCCGTGCTCTCTGCGACAAGGCAAGGGCGTCATCTCGGGTATGACTGGGATGGTCAGCGTATCCGCCATGTCTACGAGCTCACGCTATTGGGCTAACAATTAACTTTCGCCCCTATTTTTCGCTCCGTCTCTGACAGTGCTCACCGCGTGCGATCGCAGCGGCATCAAATACGCCGGTATCCAACACCCAGGCAGTGACGAGCTTGGCGGGGGTGACATCAAACGCCGGGTTCCATACCGGGGCATCGTTGGGCGCCCACACGACCTCACCAAACGCGCCTGCGGCGCCGCGCACCTCAGCGGGATCACGCTGTTCAATAGGAATGTCCGCGCCGGTGGCGCAGGCAGGATCTACTGTGGTGTAAGGGGCCACCACATAGAACGGCACCTGATGGTAGTGAGCTATCACCGCCAGCATATAAGTACCCACTTTATTGGCGAAATCGCCGTTGGCGCAGATACGGTCAGCGCCCACCATTACTTTATCCACCTTGCCTAACGCCATCAGGCTCGCGGCCATACTGTCGGTAATTAACTGGTAGGGAATGCCTAGATCAGCCATTTCCCAGGCGGTTAAGCGGCCACCTTGCAGCAGCGGGCGGGTTTCATCCACATACACATGAAGTTCTACGCCGCGCTGTTTGGCCACTGCCAGCGCGCCAATCGCGGTGCCCACTCCTGCGGTGGCCAGCGCCCCGGTGTTGCAGTGGGTGAGCACACGATCACCCATTTCCAGCAAGTCAGCGCCCCGTTCGGCCATTTGTTGGCACAGCGCACGGTCTTCTGAAAACAGCGCAGCAGCGCGCTCGGCCAAGGCGCTTGCGCCTTGCTCAAAGCAGGCTTCCATGGCATCCAGGCAGTACATTAAGTTAACTGCGGTGGGGCGTGTGGCGCGTAAGCGATCACTTACCAACTGCCAATCACTTTGTGGATGGCGAGCGGCGTATTGGGCCAGCACAAAGGCGGCGCTCAAACCAATCAGCGGCGCACCGCGAATCGCTAAGCTTTTTACCGCTACCTGCCACTCTTCTGGCGAGTCACAGCGCACCCACTGCTCCGCCTGGGGCAGTTGGGTTTGATCCAAATACTCAAGGTGGTCGGCATAGATCCGCAAACTGCGTGATTGAAGATGAGGCATTTGATGGACTCCTTGAGCACTTGAGTAGCAGAACAACGGCGCGGCTTATCAGGCGCGAAGCTTATCATATAGAATGGCTGCCACTAGAAGAGGCGACGCAGATCCTATGATGACGCTACAAACTGAACTGCTGGAGGCTATTTCCTGGGCGGCCCAGCAGGGCTGGACGCCCGCTACCGGCGGCAACTTTTCCGCCCGCACCGAGGCGGGCTATCTTGTGACCGCCTCTGGCCGGGATAAAACCTGCATTCAGGCCGATGATCTATTGCTGTGTGACCTGGATGGCAAGGTGCTATCAGGCGATGGTAAGCCGAGCGCGGAGAGTGATCTGCATGCCGCGCTCTACCGCTTAGACGCTTCGATTAACTGCGTGCTCCACACTCACACCGTGGCCAGCACGGTTCTATCGCGGCGCTTTCCAGAGGGTGTCGAGCTAAGCGGTTTCGAGATGCAAAAAGCGCTACAGGGTAACGTTACTCACGATGCCTCCATCCATTTGCCCGTCGTGCCCAACTCCCAGGATATGGAAGAGCTAGCCGAGCATGTGCGCCTCGGCTGGCCAATGCCTTGGGGCTTTTTGGTCGCAGGGCACGGCATTTATGCCGTGGGTGATAGCATTGCCAGCTGCCGACGCCACTTGGAAGCGATTGAGTTTTTACTAGCCTGTGTTCTTGAAGAGAGTCGCTGGTCTTAAATGAGCAGTCTTTAATGAGTAGCCTTAAATGAGTAATCCAACTGTTCGCGCCATTGTGACCGATATTGAAGGCACCACCACGGACATTAACTTCGTGCATAAGGTGCTGTTTCCCTACGCCCACAATAAGTTACCTGAGTTTCTAAGCGTTAACGCAGAAATCCCAGCCGTCGCCGAGCAGATCGACGCCGTGCGCAGCGAAATGGGTGACCCTGCTGCCACGCTGGAAGCTGTCATTGCTGAGTTGCTGCACTGGATCGAAACCGACCAAAAAGTCACCCCGCTGAAAGCACTACAGGGCATGGTATGGGCCGACGGCTACCAGCGTGGCGATTTTAAAGGTCACCTATATAGCGATGTAGCACCTGCACTGCGCCAGTGGAAGGAGGCAGGCAAAGCCCTTTACGTTTATTCGTCAGGCTCCGTACAGGCCCAAAAACTGCTCTTTGGCTACAGCAATGAGGGCGATTTAACCCCGCTGTTTAGCGGCTACTTCGATACCCATATTGGTCATAAGCGCGAGGCGACTGCTTATCAGCGTATTGTTGCCGAGCTTGACCTGCCTGCGGATGCGGTGCTGTTCTTGTCGGACGTTGTTGAAGAGCTGGATGCCGCCAAGCAGGCGGGCATGCAAACGCTGCAACTGGTACGCGAAGGTACTCAGGCCGGTACCCATCATGCATGCGTCACCCGCTTCGATGAGATCGTTCTGTAACGTTCATCGCCCGTCACTTTTAAGGAGAGTTGTTGATGTCGCAACTAAAAGTATTTGCTGATCAAAACCCGAACGATGCTCTGATCGACACCACTGACGGCGAACAGATGACCACTGAGCTCAACAAGGTGGGTGTGCTGTTTGAGCGCTGGGCAGCGCCGGGCGAGATTGCTGACGATGCCACCCAGGAAGATATTTTGGCGCTTTACCAGGAAGATACTGACCGGGTCAAAGCTAAGGGCGGCTATCAAACCGTGGATGTGCTGCATATGGTGCCCACGCACCCTGAGAAGGACGCCATGCGGCAGAAGTTCTTAAACGAGCATCGCCACCACGAAGATGAAGTGCGTTTCTTCGTTAAAGGCCAGGGGCTGTTCTGCCTGCACATCGATGACAAGGTGTATCAGGTGCTGTGTTCTCGCAATGACCTGATCAGCGTGCCTGCCAACACGCCCCACTGGTTCGATATGGGCCCGGCACCGGAATTCACCGCGCTACGTTTCTTCGACAACGTGGAAGGCTGGGTACCCCACTGGACTGAAAGCGATATCGCCGGGATGTTCGATCGTTTGGACCAGCTGTAAAATGGGTACGCTGTATCTGCCACTGAGAACATAGCTAAGCAATCCTGGTGCTGTTTATGTCATCGCGAGCGAAGCGCGGCGATCTCGGGTTGACTTGCCACCACCGGCAGATATTGCGGCGTCGCTGCGCTCCTCGCAATGACAGCGGCGCCTGAGCACGCTTCTCACGTTAAAGCCGCTATTACGTGATCGCTTATTAAAGAACCTCTTGCTGGTTATACGCCTTAGCTAAATCCACCAGCGCGTTCAGGTCACAGTAGGCTTCCGGCTCCATGATCAGCGTTTGTCCCATCAGCACGTTGCGCGCTTCAAGCTTGGCGCGCAGCGCGGTGTCTTTAATCTCTTCGAAGTCGGCGTTGTGGGCCAGCGATAACACCCGGCGGTGCATTTCGATGCCACAGTAGGCCAGCGCATCCATGCGGATCTCTTCAAGCAACGCATCGCAGGCGTCGTCTGCGCTATTGCCTTGCTCTTCAAACAGCGACTTGGGAAATAGAATACCAGTCCGCTCGGTTTGCCAAAGGTGGCGAAATTCCGCATCAAAACGGGTAAAGCAGGCTTCGATCACCTCCAATATCCACGCCTGATAAGCCTCAAGCTCGTCTTCTAGGCGATGAGCGGGCTGGCTGAAATAAGCCATTAGGAAGTTGGCCACCGCCATGCCCAAGTCAAAGGCCATTGGACCGTATTGGGAGAACTCAGGGTCAATGACCCGCACGTCAGTATCCGTGGCCATAATCGAGCCGGAGTGCAGATCACCGTGCAGCATGGTTTCGGTGTTCGAGGTGAACTTCATCAACAACCGCTGAACTTTGGCTTTCAGACGCGCATTGCGGCGCAGCTCGTCCACCACCGGTGAAAGTTCCGGGGTGTGGTAGTTCATTTCGGCGCCGTAATAGGGGTCGGTAAACACCAGCGACTCGGTGATGGCGGGAATCGCCACATTTCCTGAGAACAATCCTACGTCCGCTTTTTTCTCCGGGCTGTTCAGCGAAAGCTCCGAGCCACGAAACGCGGTGCGTGCGCAGAATTGGCCGATGGTTTCGCCAAGCTGGGCAACTCGCTCACCGTTGATTAACTTGCGGCGCAAAATCTTGTGCGGGTGAAGGTACTCCATCACAAACAGCGCCTGGGGTTTGTCGAAGTAGTACACCTCGGGGGCAATGCCGGGCGCACGCTTGGCTTGGCGAACCAGCGCATAATATTCAAAGTGGGCGCGATAAATCGGTAGCGGCCAGCTTTCGCCCACCATGCGGACATAGGGAAGCGCCTGCTTAACCACGACACTACCTACGTCACCGGAGACGATAAACACTAGGTTGAGGTTGCCGTCACCCACCTCACGAATGTCCCAGCTAGTGGGTTCTCCGCCCACTCGACTCGCCACCGCCTCAACCCCTCCCAGCCGTTGGGATAGCGTGTCGACGCCGAGCGCGCGGTAATGTTGATCAATCTCCACAGGCCAATCCTCACCAAAACGTTGCATATATTCAGGCCCGAATAGGGGGCTTTAAGACGTTTATTATCAGAGAGTAACGTTTAAAAGTTAATAAGGGGACTATCGTCATCGTTATTAATGATGATCCCAATAGGGTCGTTCGCCAATCTGCGCAAACAAATGCTCTAAAAAGGCGGCCACTTTCTGCGAGCGCAGGCGGTTTTCGGGGTAGATAGCATGGATTCCTTCTCGCGTCGCTTCGCCTAGGGCTTCATAGGTTTCCAAAATGGGCGTTAGGCCGCCATCGCGCAGCGCATCGAATAGCAACCATGTGGGGAATAGCACAATACCTTGACCTTGCAGAGCGGCTTCCACAAGACTCTCGGCATTGTTGCTATGCAAATTGCCTTTTACCGAATAACGCTGCGCTTGAAAATCGCCAGCCCCCTGGAAATACCAAGGCTGAATACCGCGTGTTCCTTTATAGACTAAGCAGTTATGGTCACTCAATTGTTCAGGATGGTGGGGCTCGCCGCACCGCGTTAAATACGCGGGGGAAGCGCAGGCGACAAAGCGCTGGGTCGCGAGTTGCCGGGCCACTAGGCTTGAATCCCCCAGCGATCCCACCCGTATTACGACATCGGCGCCCTCTTGTACCGGGTCGATAAAGGCATCGCTTAAGGTTAGCTCTACCTCCACTGCCGGGTTTGCCTGCTGAAAACTAGCCAATAAAGGCGCAATATGCCGACGCCCAAACGCCACAGGTGCATTAAGACGCAACAATCCCTGCGGTTGCTTAGCGCCGCTGATCACCTGCTCGGTAGCAGCATCCAAGCTTTCTAATATGCTTCTTACTTCCCGATAGTAGCGCTCCCCGGCATCGGTGAGCCTTACCGCTCGCGTATGACGGTAGAGCAATCGCTGGCCTAGCGAACGCTCCAACCCTGCAATGTGCCGCGAGACCGAAGAGGCCGGCAAATCGAAGTAGCGCGCGGCTTCAGCAAAGCTGCCACTTGAGGCCACTCGCACAAAAAGGCGTAACGCTAACAGGCGAAGCGAGTTGTCCAAAATGCAATAGTCCTTTGCTGTTTTGACGCATTGTAGCAATAACGCTAACTCTCTACAGTACGCGCTTCTTTTACTTAGCGGAGCCACCTATGCGTCACGCACTTATTCTGCTCGGCGTGCTAATTGCCGGGATGGGGCTATCGGTCGAAGCCGGCTTGCTAGGCCCGCTTGGCGAGCAGGTTGGACACTTATCGGCCACCTTGTCGATTTTTATGGTGGGCGCGCTACTGCTCTCACTAGCACTGGTGTTTGCGCCTAAACGACAGCTGGGAGCCCTTTTTAAGCAGCCGCGCTGGCTACTGACGGGCGGCATCTTAGGCCCGGTCTACGTCATTGTGTTAACGCTTGCGACGCCGCTGGTAGGTGTTGGAATGACGATGGTGGGGATTTTGTGCGGCCAGGTAGCGGCCAGCGTCGCTATCGACCACTTTGGCTGGCTGGGAAGCGAACAGCGTAAAGTCGATGGCTACCGTATTGGCGCCTTGGCGATGATTCTTGCCGCCCTGTGGTTAATGTAACGGCTAACGTATTCAGGAGCTAAACCATGCTACTCCCTCTTATCTTTATCTTACTGCTCGTCGGCGGTGCGGTACTGGCAGCTCAGTCCTCCATCAATGGCCGTTTGGGTGCAAAAGCAGGCGTCATCGAGAGTTCTTGGCTGACCTTTGTGATCGGCGCCGTCCTGACCTTTTTATTGATGTTCTTTTTTGAGCCAGCACAGCAAGCGACGCTCTTCAGCGTACCCAAATGGCAGCTAACCGGCGCCCTGTTTGGCGTGGTCTATATGTTGGCAATTGTGTTTGCCGTACCCCGAGTAGGCACCGCAGCGGCCACGGTAGCGGTCATTTCTGGCCAACTGTTGATGAGCCTGCTGATTGATCATTTCGGCTGGTTAAGCAATGCCGTGCGACCGTTAGATGCGTCACGCTACATTGCGATGGCGCTGCTCATAGGTGCTATCGGCTTAATCTATCTAAGTCACCAGCAGCGTCATCGTCGACTGGCAAGCCAGCCAAGTTAGTTATTCAGGCTCACCACTTTAACGTAGCTGGCTATCTTTGCTGCCGCGGCGATTATAGCCACTAAAGCTCGACTGCTTTTTATCTAGCTCACTCTGGCATTCCACGCAGAGCCGAACGCCTGGAATTGCCTTGCGGCGCGCTTCGGGAATGGGTTCGCCACACTCCTCACAAGTCTCAAGACTTTCACCGCGAGGCAATTGGCTACGCGCACGCTGCACCGCATCTTCCAGCGTGCTCTCCATCTGCTCTTGTTCGGCGCCATCTTTCGCCCATCCACCTGCCATCATCGCGCTCCTCGCTTCGGCACTAGCAATCTATCAGCATAGCAGTAACGAGAATCGCCGTTAGCCTAAAAACTTAACGCCTTGTGCCGCCAGTGGGCTTCTTAATTTATCGGGTAGCGGCACATCGGTGACTACGGCGTCATAGTCACTCAGTTGCCCCGCGGCGCAGCGTAGTGGCAGGTCAAACTTGGTTTTATCCAGCACCAGCACACGATAACCGGCATGGGCTAATAGCGCCTCGCGCGCCATCACTTCGTCGTCGTTGTAGTCATAAAGCTGGCCATGGCTATCCATTCCCCCCACCGAAACAATCCCCACATCGGCACGGTAGCGTTGAAAAAAGCGCCAGGCATCGCCGCCAATCACATCCTGATCGCGACGACGCACTCGCCCACCCGCCACCACTAGCTCACACTTCAACTGGCACAGCTTAATCAGGGCATGCAGGTTATTGGTCATGATATGCAGACCTTGCTTATCACTCAGCGCATCGGCCAACTGTTCAACCGTGGTGCCCGTGCCTAAAAAAAGTGCTTGATGATTCTGTACCAAGCTCGCTGCCCGCGCCGCAATCTGCCGTTTACCCGCCACATTGACAATCTGACGCTGGTCGTAGCCGATGTTTTCCTGCTCGGGAAACGGCAGCACCTCACCTTGGCGGCGCAGCACCAAGCCCTTATCAGCCAGGTGACGAATATCCCCACGCAGGGTTTGCACAGAAACCCCAAACTCATCTGCCAGGCTGTCTACCGACTGGCGCCCTTGTGAGTGGATCCGCTGTAATAGCTGTTGTCGACGTTCGAACTGGCGCATAGCCCCTCTCGGCACAACGAAAGCAAAAAGTGCGGCAAACGAAAGCCATAAAATGTTGAACGAAAGCATAGTGTCACTTTGTTGTAAGCAGATGACAGTAGCTTAGGTGGGGTTCACTCACTGGAGGTTTACCCATGTTGAAGCGCCCCCTGTTATCTATTCCAACATCTGCCCTGACGGCTGCCGTCGCGGTAGCCAGCTTTTCCCTGTCGGCCCAGGTAGCGGCGAACGAAACGCTAACGCTCTACACCAGCCAGCCCAATAGCGATGCTCAACAGACCGTTGACGCCTTTGAAGCCGCCCACCCTGATATTGAAGTGGAGTGGGTACGCGACGGTACCACGCGCTTGATGACCCGGCTGCGCTCGGAGCTTTCGGCCGGAGTGAGCAACCCCGACGTGCTGCTAATCGCCGACAGCATGACCATGGAATCACTCAAGCAAGAGGGTCATTTACAGCCTTACCTCAGCGATGAGCGCCAAGCCTATGACGCTGACCTGTATGACCCAGAAGGCTACTACTACGGCACCAAGCTGATCACCACAGGGATTGTCTATAACACCGGCGCCAAGCATCAGCCGCAAAGTTGGCAAGATCTGCTGGGGCCTGACTACGAAGGGTTGGTCACCATGCCCAGCCCGCTCTACTCCGGCGCTGCGCTTATCCATATGGCGGCGATTAGCGCTAATTCAGAACTAGGCGCCGAATACTACGACTCTCTGAAAGCCAATCGCACCGAAGCACAGGGCGGCAATGGTGGCGTCTTTAACGCCGTGGCTGCAGGTACCAAGCCCTACGGCATCGTGGTGGACTTCCTACCAATCCGTGAAGCCGCCAAAGGCTCGCCGGTCGAATTCGTGTTCCCGGAAGAAGGCGTGAGCGCGGTGACCGAACCAGTCGCCATTTTGGAAGGTGCTGAGAATGTCGATGCTGCGCAGAAGTTTGTTGATTTTGTGCTTTCCCAGCAAGGCCAGGAGCTGGTCAGCCAGCAGGGCTATCTGCCTGCCCACAACGACGTTGCTCCACCGGAAGGCTTCCCCGAGCGCGATAGCATTACCCTGATGCCGGTTGATACCGAGCAGGCATTGGCGCAGGAAGAAGAACTCAAACAGCGTTTTAGCGACCTCTTCGGCGGGTAACCATGACGCCCGCTCTCAACTATGACAACAAGTACGGCAGCCAGCATCGCTGGCTGCTTTCAAGTCTGCTGATCGCCATTGTGCTGCTCAGCCTGGCGCCCAGCCTGCGCCTGCTGATTGAAGCATTGAGCGACCTTACCCAAGGCCGCCAGTCACCCCTGTGGCAGGTGCTCAATAGCGCCAGCACTTGGCGGGCACTCTGGCATAGCCTGTATACCTCGGGGCTCGGCATGCTGATCGCTCTGGTGCTGGGCAGTCTATTCGCCTTTGCCATCACGCTCACCAATGTGCGCGGAAAAGCGTGGCTGGTGTTCTGCTTTATGCTGCCGATGATGATTCCGCCGCAGGTCACCGCTTTGAGCTGGTTGCAGCTATTCGGCCCGGCCAGCCCCCTACTGAAAAGTATTGGCATGGCACCGCCGCTAGGTAGCCCGCAACCACTCTACTCCGCTGAAGGCATCGCCTTATTACTGGGTATCCAGAGCGCACCACTGGTGTTTCTGGCCCTGCGCACCAGCCTGCTTTCGCTGCCCCGTGAGCTTATTGAAGCCGCCCGCATTAGCGGCGCCAAACAGACCCAGGTATGGGGTCACATTATTCTACCCGTGACCCGTAGTGGCATGATTGCCGGGGGCGCGATGGCGTTTATCTCGAGTCTCGGCAACTTTGGCATTCCCGCCATGCTGGGTATTCCTGCAGGCTATTACGTGCTGCCCACGCTGATCTACCAGCGTATGGCCAACTTCGGCACCGGGGTGCTGGCAGAAATGGCCGCCCTGTCGCTGCTGATTGGGTTATTGGCGCTAGCCGGGGTGGCGCTGCAGCAACAGCTTATGAACCGTAGCCGCTTCGGGCTGGGCGGCCATAGTGGACGCTCCCACGATTTCACCCTGGGCCGCTGGCGTCCTCTGGTCACCGCTACATTAGTCGGGATCTTATTGATCATCCTGGTCGCGCCGCTGCTCGCTCTGGTCATCAGTTCGCTAGTGCCCGCCATGGGCGTTCCGTTAAACGCCGAGACCGCCACCCTGAACGCTTACGCCGAAGTGGTCGGCCGCCAAGGCGCCACATGGCGAGCGGTAAACAACAGTCTAATGCTTGCAGGTAGCGCGGCAGGGGTGCTGATGTTGCTTAGCCTGCCATTAGCTTACCGGCTACAGCGCCTACCGGAACGCTGGCGGGGCGTGGTCCTCAGCGCTATCGAAATACCCTATGCGCTTCCTGGCGTGGTATTGGCCATTGCTTGCATCCTGCTATTTGTCCGCCCGCTGCCGATTATCAACGTAGCGCTATACGGCACCCTGGGACTGATTTTTATCGCCTATCTGGCGCGGTTTTTGGTGGTTTGCGTCAAACCCGTCGCCGCCAGCCTGGCGCAGCTGGATCCTTCCCTTGAAGAGGCGGCTCAACTCGCGGGTGCAGGCCCCTGGCGCCGTCTTGGCGGCATCATCTTGCCGCTGGTCGCGCCCGCGCTGTTCGCAGGCGGCTTGCTGGTGTTCTTGCTGGCGGTCAACGAACTGACCGTGTCAGCGCTGCTCTGGAGCGCCGGAAATGAAACTCTCGGCGTGCTGATTTTCAATCTCGATGAAGGCGGCGAAAGCGTGCTGGCCTCAGCGGTATCAGTGCTGGTGGTGATCATGGTCGCTTCACTGATGCTGACACTCAGCTTGCTGGCACCGCGTTTACCCAAAGGAGTCATCCCATGGCAGGGCTAACGATCGATCGTGTCACCAAACGCTTTGGCGAGCAGACGGCAGTCGATGCACTGTCGCTGACGATCAACCCAGGCGAGTTTGTCGCCCTGCTCGGCCCCAGCGGCTGTGGCAAAACTACCATGCTACGCATGCTGGCAGGTTTTGAGACGATCAACGACGGCAGCATTCAATTAGGCAATCGCACCCTGGCCAGCGCCGATACCCATATGCCTCCAGAGCAGCGCAATATGGCCATGGTGTTCCAGTCCTATGCGCTATGGCCGCATATGAGCGTGGCGGACAACGTGGGCTACCCGGTCAAACTGCGAGGCCTGCGCGGGGCGGCGTATCACCAAAAGGTGCAGCAGGCCCTTGCCCTGGTAGAGCTTGATGCCTACGCCAACCGTATGCCCCAGGCCCTTAGCGGTGGCCAACGCCAGCGGGTGGCCCTGGCGCGCTGCCTGGTTAGCGACCCGTCGGTGGTACTGCTGGATGAGCCACTGGCCAACCTTGATCGCCACCTACGCGCCACCATGGAGCACAGCTTCCGCGATTTTCACCAGCGCACTGGTGCCACGCTGGTCTATGTCACTCACGACCAGACCGAAGCCATGGCGCTGGCAGACAAAATCGCCGTAATGAAAGCGGGCAAACTGGTTCAGTGGGGTGCCCCTGAAACCCTTTACAGGCAACCGCGCACCGCCTGGATAGCGGGATTTATCGGTCAGGGCAGCCAATTAAAAGTTGCCGCTGGCAATCCTGGGAAATTGCTTGAGGGCTCCTCCTTGATGCGTGGTCTGAACGCTATCGAGTCCGAGCGCACCCAAACGGTACTGGTGCGCCCTGAGCATATTCAGATCAGTACGACGCCCTCTTCCTCAGCGACTCCTACTCATAGCCAGCTTACCGCTCAGGTAGAAAGCGTAATTTTTCGCGGCGAGCGCTATGAGCTCACACTGCGCTTGCCCAGTGGCGGAACCCTGCTGGCCTACCATCACAGCCCGCCTGACCTGGGTAGTCAGGTTGCCGTCGACCTTCATCAGGGCTGGTGTCTGGAGCCCGATCAATGAGTGTCCATATTGAGATTCTCAGTGGTTTAGGCGCCAAAGGGCCAGCGGCGATAGTCGTGGAGGCTCAGGGAAAACGCCTGCTGCTAGATGCAGGCGGCGCGCTCCACCCGGATGACACCATCTCCTGGGCGAACAACCTGGATATCGACGCAGTGCTGATTAGCCACGACCATATTGATCATATCGGCGGCGTGGCCGAGTTAGCCGAGAACGTGCCGCTTTATTGCACGCCGCTGGTAGCTAAATCATTGCCCAAGAACCGGCTATGGCACCCCCTGCCAGAACGCGGCTCGATAGAGGTGGAAGGTATTACCGTCACCACCGGTCAAGCAGGGCACTCGTTAGGCGGTGTTTGGCTGCATTTAGCGGTGGAAGGGGGTGTTTTCTACAGCGGCGATGCCTGCTTTGAATCGTTGGTGTTTCCGTTTGATACACCACCAACAGCGCGTCTTGCGCTGCTGGATGCCTCCTACGGCAGTTTTGATCAACCCCAACCTGCGTGCATTCAAGCAATCAGCAAACACTTTACCCAGCCTTTGGCATTTCCCGTGCCTGCCACCGGCCGTGCATTGGAAATGGCGCTGTGGCTGCTTGAGGAAGCTAAATCACGAGGGTTAACGCTCGCGATTGATGCGGAGATACGCGCCAACCTCACCGCCCTGCTGGCAATGCCAGCCGCCCTGCGTCGCCCAGGTATTGATGCTGCAATCAACAATGTGTTGGCACGACAAAATGATGAAAATGCCACGCTGCGGCTGATAAGTGATCACGATGACTCCCCCCAACAGTGGCCCGAACACCGGCTACTGCATACCGGTTACTTAACGCCTGAACGTCAAGTTCAGCTAGCGGCAGGGGAAATAAGCTGGCAACGCTGGAATGTGCATCTGCGCGCCTCGCATCTGGTGGCGCTAGCCGATCAGATGGACGCCTCTCAAGTGGTGCCACTATTTACCCAGCTTAGAGATAACGAATTAAAGGCGTGGCAAGGTCTTCTAGGCAATCGCCTTTACACTTCCCAGCGCTTCAAAACTGATTCTCGTACAACCCACTTTTCCTCTTTAAGGAGTTTTGCATGTCCGCAGTGATTGTCGATGTCGACGGCACCTTAGCCGAATTTCATCCTCACCAAGTTAGCGACTGGGTGCTCGGTAGCCAAAAACAGTGGGAGCCCTTCTTTGCCCATATGGCCGAAGCACCTGTGATTGAAGCGATCGCCAAGCTGGTCAACATTCTTAAGGCGCAGGGTCAGCAGATCGTGATTTGCAGCGGTCGGCCGGACAGCCACCGTGAGCATACCCTGCGCTGGCTTGAGCGGCATAGTATCCCCTTTGATGCCATGTACCTACGCCCAGAAGGCGATGACCATGTGGATGATGAAACAGTGAAAGAGGCGCTTCTAGAACGTATGCGCAGCGACGGTTTTGCGCCTTGGCTAGTGCTGGATGACCGCGACGCCGTAGTCGCCCAATGGCGCGCGCTTGGATTAACCTGCCTCCAGTGCGCGCCAGGGGATTTTTAGGCCAATCAAGATTAGACGATAGGCAGGCAGGTGATCGAGATCACATCATTTCGGTAATGATCGTTACGCTTGTATTCTCGATAGCCAGTTGAGGCAACCATGGCGGACAAATAGCTGTTGCCCTCGTACTCTAGTCGCTGAATCAAGCGCTCTCCATCTCGTAAGCCAAGTACTTCTGCATAGCAGCCATCTAGCAGCTGAGGTAGGCAAATAGTGGCTAATGTAGAAGAGATCACCTGACCTTCCGCATCTATAAACAGCGCAAAAGGTGGCAGCGATTGCGCCCTGCTGACGGGGAGGTTATCCGCCAGGATTTGCCGAAATTCCGGGGTCGCATCGAATACAGTGGCAATGCCGCCAACAATCGTATTGCTGTTAAAATCGACCACGGGCGCGCAATAAAGATAAGTGCCGCCATTGGCATAAAGCTCACTCTCACTAAAGGCTGAAACCACATAATCTTGATCAGAATCCGTCATGAGACACGCTGCCAGCGGCAGGGATTTAGGGACTTGCGTTCCAATCAAACTGGCAGCGTTATTATTAGACACCGCGACGATCATGCCCTGTCGATCAAACAATAAAATATTGGTGTAAACGGTATAGAGAGTGTTAATAGCATGAATAACCGCTGAGAGCTCCTTACGCGCTTGCTCATCACCTTTCGAGGCGGCGAGTAACTGGCTGCGAATACGCTCATCAAGTGCCCACCAACGTACATCATTGGCACGTTCGTAAAGATTGCGATCCATAATGCTGACCATGCTAAAGGCCCTCATGGTGGCATCAGCAGTGGCGGTTAAACTCATTCCTTGCCGCAAGGTTGAAATGGAGTCTTCAAACAACTGATCAGTTAAATGACCAATCTCACGAATCTGATGCAGTACCGGTACGAGCTCTACTGCTTTGTGGCGCACTGAAATAATATGGCCATTGATAACCGCCAGATTCAGCTGTTGCGCAATTATCGCGGCTTGGTGGCGAATATTGCTTAGCTGCCCTTTTACTACATCACCATCGGCGGATGAATGCATAACGTTGCGCTCTATCATGGTATCTCTCGATAGCTCAGTGAGGGCAAGGCAGCGCCAGCCTAAACCTGCGTATCCTTGATAGGTAGCACCGGTCACTTGTCGACATGCATACGCTTTTCCATTGAGCATGATGACATCCACGCCATTGACGCCTACTTGCCACAGCGATTCGTTTAACGCTAACTGGGGTAAACTTGAGGCCACCACCCGGCCACTCTTATCTAAAAGTGCAAGTTCAAACTCACCATCGGCAACCTCTTCAAAAATACCATGCACTTCTTCATTCAGGTTAAAGCTCAGCGCAAGATATCCTAAGCGCTGTGTTGATTCATCATTATAAATGGGTGAAATAAAAAGCAGGGATCGTTGCTGGTGAGGGTCTAGTGGAGTGGTAGCAAAATATTCAACGTAGCCACCCTCTAATTGAGACGATGCAAGTTGAGACAAGGTTTGATTCAGGCCGTTATCGTGAAACGTCGTACCCTCAGGAAACGTAAGGCTTGTGCGCAGCGTGCCATCTAAATTAAACAGCATTACATCATCATAAACCGAGTATTTAGCAACATAGCGCGCTAAATGCTGATGAATATTTCCATCTACTGCACGGCTCTCCATATACGCGCGAAGGGTACTATCGGTCGAGAGAAAACCGATATCAGCAGAACGCTCAAATAGATTGCGTACCAGCATATCTATCGCGATTGACGCCCTGCTTCCCAGCACCATTTCATACTCGCGGGCATACTCTTCAGTTAGCGCAGCGGCAAGTTGGACTCGCAAGAGACGAAACCGATCTTGGACTTCGGTGACACGATCCAAGACGCCATTACCCCCACTACGACTGGCTACCTTACCCACCAAAGCAATAATGGCTAACCAATTATCCAAGTGGGATAGCTGGCTGTCGTAATGTTTAACGTAAGCGGGAGGTTCCAACGCACGAGGCGCATGCGCTCTGCTAGCGGTAGAGTGCGTACCAGAGAGAGAAAGTCGAGCGTCAACTCGACTAGTCAAGCTTGGTGATAAAGAGCGGGTAGTCATGGGGCCACCTTGCTATCAAAGCATCTGCCTAGACGTTACAACCAAGAGACGTTAAAACCGAGAGACATTAAAAAAGAGCCAAGTGACTTACTATAACCTTTTGCCACTCAACTCAAAGCATTAAGTCTAATAGAAGAGCATCTGCAGAGTGTGTAAGCACACGTTCAAATCTTCGATGATGCCATGCTGCTTTTTCGCTGCCACAGCAGCACCATCAACGGTACCAACGCAACGGGAATCAACAGCAAGTTAAGTGTCGCCCAGCCTAAGCCGCTGACCAAGGGCCCAGCGAGCAGCGCAGTGATAGCCGCGGTGCCAAACACCAGAAACTCGTTGGCTGCTTGTGTTCGCGCTTTATCCACCGGACGGTAGCTTTCGGTGAGCAGCCCGGTGGCGGGCAGAAAAGTAAAGTTCCAGCCAAGCCCCAGCAACATCAGCGCCACATTGAAACCGGCTAAACTGATACCTAATTGTGCGACTAAAGCACTCGCCACCAGTAGCAAGCAACCTGCCACAATGACTTGTTTGGCGCCGAAACGGGTAGCCAAATGCCCGGTAAAGAACGAGGGCAGAAACATCGCCACTACGTGCCACTGAATGGTCATTGAAACGTGGTTAAAGTGGTGTCCGGCTCCCGCCATAGCGAGTGGTGTGGCGGTCATGGTCAGGTTCATCACGCCGTACCCAACCATCGCCGCGCTTACTGCCACAATAAACCCAGGCTGGCGCATTATCTTACCCAGCGGCAGTGCGATGCCTTCGCCATGGGTGCGAGATGCGGGTGGTAGTTGTGTCCGCATCAACACCACCAAGGCCAACGCGTAGAGCGCGGCTAAACCCACAAAGCTGCCCAGAAACGGCACTTCGCCCAGCTCACGGCTTACTCTTGCCAGCCATGGCCCGGCAAACGCGGCCAGCACACCGCCCCCCATTACCAAGCCAATCGCGCGATCACGCATCGGCGTAGGCGCAGCTTCTACCGCGGCAAAGCGATAGAGCTGGCCAAAGCCAATGCCGATACCAATTAACCAAGTTGCCAGTAAAAACAGCCCAAAGCGCTCGCCGATCAGCGCCTGCACAGCAACCAGCGCGCCGATTAGACCAACGAGGTTGCCCAGCATGAAACCGCGCTTACGGCCCAACCTTGCCATGATCAACGAAACAGGAATGGTCGCGCACATCAGTCCAAGCCACTGGGTGGCAACCGGAGCGGTCGACCAAGACGCGTTTGGGGCTAACGATGCGCCAATCAGTGGCGAGACGGCAATCAGCAGGACATTGCCGGTGACCAGCAGCGCTTGGCAAAGCGATAACAGTGTGACGGTTAAAGGCATGAGGCGCTCTCCTGAAGTGGATCGGTATGGGAAGACGCAAAACGTTGGCGATAGACCGAAGGTGACACACCGTAGTAGCGCTGAAACTGACGGCGCAACTGCTCTGCACCGCCCAGTCGCCAGCGTTGTGCGAGCCGCTCAAGGGAGACCGGCTCGCGTTTACTGAGCAGTGCCAGGCGCGCTTGTTCAAGGCGTAGCTGGGTCAGGTAAGCACCCGGGGTCGTATTTAGGTGGCGTCTAAACAGTCGGGTTAAATGACGCGTGGAGACGGCCACCAGATCGGCCATGCTCTCAAGCCCGTGGTCTACGCTGGGGTCGGCGTGGAGTTGATCCAGCAAGCGGCGCAGCGGCCCTGCCTCTTGTTGGTGTCGCAGTATCTCGCTGAACTGCGACTGGCCCCCTGGGCGCTGCAAAAATACCACCAACTCACGAGCCACTCGCCCAGCAAGATCAGCACCGTGATCCGCCTCTACCAGCGAAAGCGCCAGATCAATACCCGCCGTGACGCCTGCGCTGGTGTAGCGACCGTTGCTTTCGATATACAGCGCATCGGGCTCGACGCTTAGCGCGGGGTACTCCTCAGCCAGTTGAGGTGCATGACGCCAGTGGGTGGTAACGCGACACCCATCCAGCAACCCTGCAGCGGCTAACAAAAATGCCCCGGAGCAGATAGAACCTAGCCGCCTCACCTCTGGGGCGATCTCACCAAGCACCTGCTTCACGGCGGCTATGTCACGCTGCTGCATCACGCCACTGCCGCCCGCTACCAATAGCGTATCCAGGGGCAGTAAACGAGTAAGTTGCTGGTAGGTGTGGGTGGCATGCACGGCCAGGCCGCCGTTGGTGACAACCGGGCCGACGGCATCGGCAATCAGGGTCAACTGATAGAGCGGCTGGGGGCTTAACGCATTGGCGCTGGCAAACACCTGCCAGGGGCCGCTGACATCCAGCAGCTGGCAGTCGGGGTAAGCCAATAGGGCAATATGACGAGTCACTATCTCTCTCCGGGGGTATCGAAGCATTAGAGAGAGTGTCAGCGCTGCGCTCGATGTCGGCAAGGACCATTACCCCACCGATTCGGACATGGGGCTAGGTCAACCATCAGCGGGCCAAAATTAGCCCGTTCTTTCTAACGGTGCCTCCATACGGCGGACGCTGGAAACGAAGTCACTAAAGCGCTCGCCCTGAATCAGTACATGGTCACTAAGCGCTTGCTGTGCAGCCAAGGGATCACCTTTTTCAATCGCTTCCACGATGGCTTGGTGCTCGCTAAGGGAATTATTTACCCGTTGGCGTACCTGTAACTGCAGGCGCCGATAAGGCTTTAAGCGCTGTTTCAGCTGACGCGCTTCGCTGGCCAAAAAGGCATTGTGGCTAGCGGTGTAGATACAGTCGTGAAAACCTTCGTTTTCGTAGTAATACTCATCGCTATCACCGGCCAGCGCCGCCGCTTCGCAGCGTTGGTGTGCTTCGCGAAGCGCGACCAGCTCGGGCTCGGTGATCCGGCGGGCCGCTAGGCGCCCGCACATGCCTTCAAGTTCCGCCATGACCTCGAACATCTCGATCAATTGATCAATTCCTACCTTCGCCACAAAGGTGCCTTTTTTGGGCGAAACCGTCACTAGGCCACTCGCCACCAGCTGCTGAAAAGCTTCACGCACCGGCGTCCTCGAGACCTGAAACTCACGCCCCAAAGCTTCCGGGTCCAGGCGCTCTCCCGGCAAACGGCGGCCATTGATGATGTCATCCTCAAGAGAATCCCTTAATCGCTGAGCGTTGGAGCGCTTGGTGCCCGTCATGTTTACCTCCATGGATCGCGACTTATTTCAGGCCATTAAAATTGTCATAAAGTTGACATTAGCATATTTAAGCGCTATTGAAATATATATCAGATCTTCTGATAAACATATAAAGCTCATCCAAACACACAACAACAATTGTTGGAGACGCCACATGCAACGCTATTTAATCTCAACTGCCGCCGCCCTAGGCCTCGCCATTGCGGCGTCACACGCCTCTGCCGATACCGTACTGCGTGCTTCGCATCAATTCCCCGGTGGCCAAGGGGACGTGCGTGATGAAATGGTGCAAATGATGGCCCGCGAAGTAGCCGATGCAGATGTCGGGCTGACCATTGAAGTCTATCCCGGCCAATCGCTGTTTAAAGCGCGTGAACAGTGGGGCGCCATCGCCCGTGGTCGCCTGGACATCACTTCTCTACCGCTGGATTACGCTAGCGGCCGCCATCCTGAATTCTCGGCTACGCTGATGCCGGGGTTGGTGCGTAATCAGGAACATGCCCAACGCCTGAATGACTCTGAGTATATGGAGATGATTAAAGAGGTCATTCGCGAAGGCGGCGCTCGGGTACTTGCAGATGCTTGGCTATCGGGCGGTTTTGCCTCTAGCGAGCAGTGCGTTACGTCCCCCGATACCGTCGAGGGCCAGAACTTCCGCGCCGCCGGGCCTGCGTTTGAACAAATGCTGGAAGCCGCCGGTGCCTCCATCGCCTCGATGCCCTCTTCCGAGGTTTATACCGCCATGCAAACCGGCGTGCTGGATGCCGCCAATACCTCATCAATGTCGTTTATCTCCTTCCGGCTTTACGAACAGGTTGAGTGCTTGACCGAGCCCGGCGACTTCGCGCTGTGGTACATGTACGAACCCATTCTTATTTCCGAGCAGGTATGGCAAGGGCTCAACGAAGAGCAGCAAACAGCCCTGATGGAAGCAGGTGAAGCCGCCGAGGCGTTCTTTGCGGAAGAGGCCGCCGCCATTGACCAGGAGATGGTCGACCTCTACGAAGAGAATGGCGTGGAGGTGGTCAGCATGAGCGAGGACGACTACAACGCCTGGCTCGATATCGCTAAGGAAACCTCCTACAAAAACTTCGCCGAGAACGTTCCCAACGGCCAAGCCATTATCGATGCGGCGCTGGCCGTCGAGTAAGCAATAGCCAATCGCCTTACGGCACGGCCATTCCGACAGGAATGGCCGCGTTCTACTGATGATTGCTTGGCTTGGTGAGATAACCAGCTTGACGAGGGAACTATGGCACCTGCAACGACACACACTGCCCTTGCGCGGCGGGGCATCATTGGCGGCTACATTCGCGTCATGGACAAGCTCTCGCGGCTTTCTGCCTACTTGGCCTGCGCCCTGTTTATCGCTGGCGTACTCGTGATTTGTCAGATGGTATTTATTCGCTACTTACTGGGAATGAGCACCAGTTGGCAGACTGAATTCACCATCTTCTCAGTAACGGCAGCGATGTTGATGGGCAGCCCCTATGTATTGATGACTGGCGGCCATGTCGCCATCACGATTGTTCCCGATGCGCTAGGCGGTATTACCCGCACTATCATGCGCTTGATCGCGTCGCTGTTTGGGTTAGGTTTTTGCGCTGCATTGGCGTATGCCAGTTGGGTCTATGTTTTTGAGGCGCTCCACGGCGAGTGGACCACCGGCTCGGTATGGAATCCGCCACTGTGGCCCGCCTTACTGCCTATGGCGGTCGGCGCCACCCTACTTTCGCTGCAGTATATAGCTGAAATTTTGCGTGGGGAGAACTGAGTATGGATCCCATCACGTTAGGCATTATCGTTGCCATCGCGCTGATTGCTCTGATGGCCATTGGCACCCCTATCGCTTTCGCCCTGGGCGGTGTATCGCTGCTGGCACTGATCTACGACCGTGGCCTTGCTGAGCTCACCTACTTCGGGGAAACCTTTTTTGACCGCATCGCAGAGTTTGGTTTTGTCGCCATTCCGATGTTTATTTTGATGGGCGCCGCAGTGGCCTCCTCCCCCACCGGGCGTGACCTGTATCGCTCGCTGGATCTGTGGATGGGCAAACTGCCCGGCGGTCTGGCGGTTTCCAATATTGGCGCCTGCTCCATTTTTGCGGCTCTGTCGGGATCATCCCCCGCCACCTGTGCGGCAATTGGTAAAATGGGCATTCCTGAAATGCGCAAGCGCGGCTATCCCGATGGCGTGGCAGCAGGCTGTATTGCAGCGGGCGGTACCCTGGGCATTTTGATTCCGCCGTCGGTCACCATGATCATCTACGGCATTTCCACCGAAACCTCGATTGGTCGGCTGTTTATTGCCGGAGTGGTGCCGGGCTTCATGCTCGCTGGCCTGTTCATGATCTGGACCATGATCGCCTGCAAGATGGCCGGTGGTTATAACAACCCAATGGCAGAGTCCGTCGAACGGCTCAAAAACAATGTTAAACAGAATGTCGATACCAACCTAAAGGCCTTAGTGCGCGTGCTGCCCTTCCTTGGCGTGGTCGCGGGCATCCTGTTTGCCCTCTACGGCGGGGTGGCAACGCCTTCTGAAGCCGCTGGCGTTGGGGCATTTCTCTGTTTGGCGTTGGCCATCCTGATTTACCGCATGTGGCAGCTGGGCCCCATCAAGCTGATCATGCGCGACTCGCTGCGTGAAAGCGTGATGATCATGTTGGTGATCGCCACCGCCGAGGTATTCGCCTACGCCCTCTCCTCCATGTTCATCACCCAGACGGTGGCAGCCGCGATTGCTGGTCTGGAGATTAACCGCTGGGCACTGATGGGGGTGATTAACCTCTTTTTGCTAGTAGCTGGCTTCTTCCTGCCGCCCGTGGCCGTGATCGTAATGACGGCGCCGATTTTGTTGCCCATCATCCTGGCGGCTAATTTTGATCCCTATTGGTTTGCGGTAATTTTGACCATCAACCTGGAGATCGGCCTGATCACACCGCCGGTAGGTCTCAACCTGTTCATTATTAAAGGCATCGCGCCGGATATCTCACTGCGCGACATTCTGATGGGGAGCTTGCCCTACGCGCTATGCATGGTGCTGGGAATTTTGTTGTTATGCCTTTTCCCAGGCATCGCGCTTTGGCTACCTAACTTGATCATGGGGTAAGGAGTTCGACCATGAACATGATGTTTTTGCAGGAGCTGTTTAACAACATCACCCAGCGTGATGCCTTGTTACGGCGACGTCAGCCTGAGACAGTGACGCCCGACCATCAGCAGTTGGTCAACGCTTGCCACAAGTTGCTGGAAAGCGATGGCGAAGCCTCCAGCATTGCGCTAGCAAGCCGTGCTTTGGCGATTTACCAGCGGCTCCCGGCAACTGAAAAAAATAGTTTCTTTGACCGTTTAATAACAGACTTTGCCGCCGACCCAGGCCCTATTGATGCGGCCTATACGGCGTATCGGGAAGCCCGCGACAACCCCACTTTACAGCGGCTATTTGAAGCCAGCGAACCTAGGCGCCAGGAACTTTTCCGGCGTTTAAATCTGGCCAGCGATGGTACCTATGAGTTGGTTAAAATGCGTGAAGATCTTCTGTCGTTGCTGCGTGAGCAGCCTGAGCTGAAGGCCATTGACGACGATTTTGCTCACCTGTTCGGCTCCTGGTTCAATCGCGGCTTTTTGATGCTCAAGCGCATTGATTGGAATACCCCCGCTTCGATTCTTGAGAAGATCATCCGCTACGAGGCGGTACACGAAATCCAGGACTGGGACGATCTACGTCGGCGGCTGGATGCACGTGATCGCCGCTGTTTCGCCTTTTTCCACCCAGCGATTGGCGACGAGCCGTTGATCTTCGTGGAAGTCGCCCTGCACAAGGGACTGCCCAGCCGTATTCAGCCTATTTTATCGGGAGAAAGGGCGGGCGAAAGTAGCGCTAAAAAAGCAATCGAAGAACCTGAAGACGCTGATACCGCGGCGTTCTTTGGTATTAGCAATTGCCAGACCGGTCTGCGCGGCATCTCCTTTGGTAACTTTTTGATCAAGCAAGTGGTGCAGGAGTTGTCTCAAGAGCTGCCGCAGTTGAAATACTTCGTCACTCTTTCGCCGGTGCCCGGCTTCGCCCAGTGGTTACAAGAACAGCGCGATGATGAGCAGTTGCCCGAGTCACTGCGTCAGTCGCTAAAAGGGCTTGAAACGCCTGGCTGGCATCAAGATAAAACCCGTGAGGAGCCATTGAAAGCCGCGATCCGCCCGTTGGCGGCGCGCTACTTAGCTGAGGAGAAGAACCGCCACGGCCTGCCGCTGAACCCGGTGGCCCGTTTCCACCTTGGCAATGGCGCAGAGCTGCATCGTATCAATTGGCTGGGCGATATCTCCGAGAAGGGCATTAACCAGGCCGCAGGCTTGATGGTCAACTACCTGTACGTGCTGGACGATATCGAACGCAACCACGAAAACTATACCGCCAAGGGCACCGTTGCCTGCTCCAATGAGGTGCGCGACCTCGCTCGTCGTGCCCGCAAGCTGGCCAAGGGAGAGACCACCAAATGAGCCATAACCTGTTTGAAACCTTTGCGGCCAAGATGCGCGAGCGCGCTGACGCCGATTTCATTACCACTCGTGAAGGCCGCCGCTACAGTTATACCGATGCGCTGAGCATAAGCGCGAAACTTGCCGGTGCGTTGACTGAGCTGGGCGTTAAGCAAGGCGACCGTGTCGCTGTGCAGGTGGATAAAAGTCCTGAAGCGATACTGCTTTATTTGGCCTGCCTGCGCATTGGCGGGGTCTACTTACCCCTCAACACCGGCTATACCGGCGATGAAATCCGCTACTTTTTGAATGATGCCGAGCCTGCGTTGTTTGTCTGCCGATCCAAGATAGAAGAGGAAGCGCGAGCGCTTGCCGTTGAAACCGGCTGCCCGGCCGTGGCCACTCTAGGCAGCGCCGCCGATGGCAGCCTGATGGAAGCTGCCCGCGCAGCAACGCCAAGGGAGGATATCGTGGCACTGGGCGAGCGTGACCTGGCCGCTATTCTTTACACATCCGGCACCACCGGGCGCTCGAAAGGCGCTATGCTGACGCACAAGAACCTCGCCTCCAATGCTGAAACATTGGTGAAAGCGTGGCACTTCAGCGCCGATGACCGGCTGATCCATGCGCTGCCGATCTTCCACACTCACGGTTTGTTCGTGGCCTGCAATGTCACTTTGATGGCAGGCGCCAGTATGCTGTTCTTGCCGAAGTTTGATGCCGATGTCATTTTCGAAGAGCTGCCCCGTGGCACTGTGATGATGGGCGTTCCTACCTTCTATACGCGCTTGGTTCAGGATGAGCGCCTGACGCCTGACGCTACTGCTAACATGCGGCTGTTCGTCTCCGGCTCTGCCCCGCTCACCGCCGAGACCCACGAGGCGTTTGAAGCCAAAACCGGCCATGCGATCCTTGAGCGCTACGGCATGACCGAAACCAATATGAACCTCTCCAACCCCTATGAAGGCGCACGGCGAGCAGGCACCGTGGGCATGCCGCTACCCGGTGTGGAGATGCGTATTACCAATCGCGAAACTGGCAATGAAGTGCCTTTAGGTGAGATCGGCATGCTGCAGATTCGCGGTCCGAATGTGTTTATCGGCTACTGGCGGATGCCCGAAAAGACCCGCGAGGAGCTGTTAGACGATGGCTTTTTCATTACCGGCGATCTCGCCATGGTCGACGAGCAGGGCTATGTGCATATTGTGGGTCGCGACAAAGATCTGGTGATTTCAGGCGGCTACAACGTCTATCCCAAAGAGGTGGAGCAGGTGATTGATGAACTTGACCAAGTTGCTGAATCCGCGGTCATCGGCCTACCTCATCCCGACTTTGGTGAGGGCGTGACCGCGGTGGTGGTGCGCCAGCAAGGCAACCTTGAAGAAAATCAGCTTAATGAAGATAAGGTGATCAGCCATCTAGACGGTCGGCTAGCCAAGTATAAGCAGCCCAAACGGGTCTTCTTTGTCGATGAACTACCCCGCAACACCATGGGCAAAGTGCAGAAAAACGAGCTGCGCAAACAGTTTAACGATACCTATCGCACGCCATAGCTTTCTTTCCTGCCCGTATACGCCTGCCGCCCTTTTGCCCCGCCGCGTGCGGGGCTTTTACCAGCGCTTTGCTGGGAAAAGGAACCATTTGCTCTACTAAGTGTTAAGGTGAAACTACTTAACGAACGATGGAGCAAATCACCTTGACTACGCCTACCGTCACAAGTGGCATTACTGCCAGCGAACTATATAAGTTAGTCAGCCAACCAGCTCCCGCCAGCAGCGAAAATGCGACCCTTGAATGGCCCGAAGCGACCATTAGCCTGGATGAGACGAACCAGACGCTGATCTGGGAGCTCAACGACTACGGCAGCTTGCCGATTACCCTCTCGCGCAGCGAAAATGAGTGGGTCGCCATGGCGCCCATTGTGGCCATCGACAGCGTCAAAAACAGCGCCGAACTTAACGAAGTGCTGCTGCGCCAGGGCATCTCGTTACCGCTGGCCTCTGTGGGTATTGTCGAGATCGACGGGCACGACTTTTATGTGGCATACGGACAGCTGTTTGGCGACTCCAAGCTTGAGTCAATTTGCGCTGAGCTGCACGCCACAGCCAGCGCAGCCATGGACGTCGCCGAACTGATACAAACGCACTTCGCCTAACGTTTACCCATTGTTCGTCTATTATCCAAATCACCATTATCAATTAGTGTCACCACCCAGGTGACGTATAAGCGAGATTATTTATGTTAAGCAAAATCATGACCGCCCTACGTGGCAAAGCGACTGAAACCGGTCAAACAGTGGTAGATTCCCAGGCACTGCGCATTTTAGACCAGGAAATCCGCGACTCGGAAAATCACCTGAGCCAGTCTAAAACCGAGCTCACCCGCTTGATGGGCCAGCGCCAGCTGAACAGCAATAAAGCCGACACGCTGGAAGCCAAGATTGCCGAGCTGGAAAAAAGCGCCGAAGCCGCGCTGGATAAAGGCGAAGAACAGCTCGCCGTTGAAGTGGCAGAACGTATG
Source organism: Halomonas sp. MES3-P3E (assembly GCF_002836035.1). Classification (NCBI taxonomy): domain Bacteria; kingdom Pseudomonadati; phylum Pseudomonadota; class Gammaproteobacteria; order Oceanospirillales; family Halomonadaceae; genus Halomonas; species Halomonas sp. MES3-P3E. Next base: position 77,420 of record NZ_PJBT01000193.1, read on the forward strand.
GTGGCGCTACAGGATGACCTGGAGGCAGAGCGCGCGATTGTTAGCGAGTACGATGCCAGCATCGAAAAACTGCGTGGTGCCATTCGCGGTACCGACAACCAGCTTCGCCAGCTCAAGCAGCAGGTGAGCGTCGTTAAAGCCACCGAGTCAGCGCAAAAAGCCCAATCTGCCGTCGCGTCTCGCCACTCTGGTCAGAACAGCGCGATGAGCAGCGCTATGGAATCACTCGATCGCATCAAAGAGCGTCAGCAGCTTAATTCGGCGCAAATGCAGGCCGCTGACGACATGGCCGCGGAAGAGAGCGGTAGTTCGCTGGAAGCCCGCCTCAAGGCAGCCGGGATTGGCGGTCAAGAGCGTAAAGCGGATGATGTGTTAGCGCGCCTGAAAGCCAAGAAAAACGCTCCACAAGAGTAAGTTCTCTCTAAAACCAGCTCATTAGCGAGGCAGGCCATGCTTAACAACTTGAAAGCACTTTTTCGCGCGACTACACAGAAGCAGCCTGAGCAGGCAACGGGCCGCCCGGTAGCCGCAGGCCTGCCGATGGGTGTCAGCCAGGAAGATCTTGAAGGCTTGCGGCTGGATGGTCGCGTCAATATTAAGCTGATTGGCCTGCGCGCCCATGCCGATGCGCTGTTTCACTGGGACGACGATGCCTATCACCACATTGCCGCCGTCGGGCATGTCGATTTAGGCCAGGGGGCGCACCTCGTGCGTTTCTATCTGGATAACGATACGTGGCTGCAGGCCAATATTGAGAACGGTCAGGTGCTTGAATATAAGCTGTTCGACTTTTACCGTGTTGCCCATCTCTCGGATGCCGAATTTGATAATTTGATCAACGGGGAAGATAAGCAGCCCGACAGCCTTGGCGCTCAAACCGTCTCGCTTACCTCGACCACTGAGGAGCCACGCACCTGTACGTATCAGCGAGTGTGGGGGGATAGCGACAGCCTTTGGTCGCCACCGGTGGTTTTTGAAGAACAAGTAATGACCACCGAGAGCGTGTCTGCACGCCATGTGACCCATCATGCGATGCTCTATGAGCGCACTATTCTAGATACTGAACGCATGGAATACCTGCTGCTGAGCGCTGAAAACGACGGTGAAGGCAGCTTTATGCTGGTTCAAAACGTGGGGGTTGATGTGGCCTCCATCGATATCGACGCTATGTAATTTCAAAGGAAACGACCACCATGGTGAATTATCTCTACGGCTTGCCGTCATTTATCGCCTATCTAGTGACCGCGATTGTACTGCTTGCCGCTTTTATGTACTGCTACAGCCGCATTACCCCGCACCACGAGTGGACACTGATTCGCGAAGGAAATGCGGCGGCGGCCTCCGCCTACGGCGGTTCCATTCTGGGCTTTACCATTCCGCTGTATAGCGCAATGGCGCACTCGATCAACTTTATCGATTTTGTGCTTTGGGGCATCGTCGCTTTTATCGTTCAGTTAGCCACCTTCTTTGGCGTTAAGCTGTTTCTGCGCAAACAGGGCGAAAGCCTTTCCCAGCACATCACCGAAGGCCATCAGGCCTACGGCATTTTAATGGCCAGTGTGGCCGTGGCAGTCGGCTTGCTCAACGCCGCTTCGATGACTTGGTAACGACGACGTGGTAAAGGAGAGCCTGCATGTCTAAACACGATCACACACCCCATCTGCCCCGCCGTAAACGTAGTGCGCGTCTGTCATTGGCGATGATGGGCGCCAGCGCCTTTGGACTCACCGCCTGTGGTCAGCCGCCCCAGGAAGAGCAGATCACTGAGATCGAATTTGACGAGCCACGTAGCTTTGAAAGCGTAGAAGCCTGTGTCGCGGAGAATGTCTATACCCGTAGCGCCTGCGAAGACGCCTACGAAGCCTCTTTAGAAGCGGTGCCGCGTTATAGCACCCTGGAAGAGTGCGAAGCTGAGAATGGTGAAGGCGCTTGTACCGCGCCAACCGACGAGCAGTCTCAAGCGGCGACGGGGAGCACTGGTGGCAGTTGGTTCATGCCCGCCATGATGGGTTATATGGTGGGCAGCATGATGTCCAACACCAACCGTGGCCGCTCTTTTGAACGGGTTTACCAGGAGCCCGTGTACCGCAACCGGCAAAATCAGGGCAACTGGAATACGGCCACTAATCAGGCGACCCAGCGGGTAAACCAGCGAAACGATGCCATGCGTAACTCGGTAGCGACCTCTCAGCGTCGAGGCTTTGGCTCACGCTCTTCAGCCCGGGGTGGCTGGGGCTCCTAGCCTTCATCGGATACTACCATGCTGCGAATCGATATCCCTGAACGAAGCAACTGGAAAGCCCTGGCTCACGAGCTGGGCTTTCATTTTCATACCATCGATGGTGAGCCTTACTGGAAAGAAGACGCCTACTACCAGTTCACCATGGAGCAGGTAGAGCGGGATATTGAAGGCCCTACCGAAGCGGTGCACGAGATGTGTATGGAGCTGGTCGATAAAGTCTGCCACTCCAATGCCTTAATGCAGCGCTTAGCACTGCCAGAACATATGTGGGACAGCATCCACAACTCATGGAAATCGGGTCAGCCGCATCTCTACGGGCGAATGGATTTTGCCTACTCTGGCGATGGCCCAGCGAAACTGCTGGAACTCAACTACGACACCCCTACCTCGCTCTACGAAGCGGGCTTTTTTCAGTGGGTGTGGCTTGAGCAAGCGATCCAGCAAGGCATTCTTCCCCGCCATGCTGACCAGTACAACTCGATCCAAGAGCGGCTGATCAATGCCATGGCGCACCTTGGTGACCGCATTGAAGCGCGCACGCTCTACTTCTCCTGTATCAAGGATAACGCCGAAGAGCGCGCCACCGTGCACTACTTACAGGATGTCGCAGTGCAGGCGGGGCTCAAAGCGCCATTTATCTACACCGAAGATATTGGCCTGCGGCCAGGTGCCGAGCATTTCGTTGATCTGGATAACCAGCCCATCCACGCACTGTTCAAGCTCTACCCCTGGGAAGAGATGGCTGACGATGCGTTTGGCGAGTACATCCCGCAGCTAAACACCCACTGGTTTGAGCCGCCCTGGAAAGCGATTCTCTCTAATAAGGGAATTCTGCCGCTGCTATGGGAGCACTTTGAGGGCCACCCCAACCTGCTACCGGCGTTTTTTGAGGATGCCAATAGCCCGCCGCTGCCAGCAGGCTGGGTGCGTAAGCCATTCTTCTCTCGGGAAGGCAGCAACATTGAGCTGATCACACCAACCGGCCATCGCGAGGCCGTAGATGGCCCCTACACCGACAGCCCCTGGATTCGCCAGGCCTATCACCCCATGCCGCGCTTTGGTAATAACCATGCGTTAATCGGCAGTTGGGTGGTCGGGGACCGCGCGTGCGGCATGGGTATTCGCGAAGACGTTGGCCGCATCACCAAAGACTCCTCCTGCTTTGTGCCCCACGCCATCGTGTAAACGCAAGCACCCAAACTAGTCAATACAGGCTAGACAGCTCTCACAAAAAAGCTGAAATCGTTGCTACCACCCTAAGTAAAGTGGTAAGTATCACTCTACTTTTTACCCTGAGCGCTATTAAGCAGCGTCGTTAGGGACACCGTTTATTTTGGAGCAACGGCAAACATGATGGCGCGCTGGAAATCCCTACCTCTACGGCTTCGGCTATTTCTCTCTTTTGGAACGGTCTTAGCGCTCGCAATGCTCCTGGCACTCTACCTTCAGGCTCGCTCACAGAGTCAGGCGCGGCTGGATAACTTGCTAAACAATGAGCTACCGGCTCAGGTCGAAGCGCTTGCCGCCCATATCAATCTTAGCCTCAGCAAGGACTTGGCCGTTTCTGAGAGCCTTGCTAACAGCTACTTTATTGAGCAGTGGGTGCAGGATGGGCTACCTCAAGAACGCCAGGGTGAGATTACCACTTACCTCACGCGATTAATGGCACAGCTGGATACTGAACTACTGTTTATCGCCGCGCAGTACCAAGGCCGAGGCTATTATTTCCAACTGCGCAACGGTGAATTTCTGCAGCGCATTATTCAACCGCCGGGTAATGAAGACGACTGGTACTACGATTTTACTGATGGCAATGCTTCTTACGAATTGAATTTGGATAGTGATACTTTCTCGCCCGATGATGCCTTTGTGTACGTTAATTACCGCAGCGCAGTAGACGCCGCTAACGGGCGGCCTTTAGTGGTGGCCGGTGCCGCGCTTGATCTTTCTGAAATGGCCGCGCTCGTTGAAGACTTTCAGCTAGGTGAATACGGCCGTGCCTCGTTGCTTAGTGCCGAAGGCGAACTGCTTATTCGTAGTGACGCAGCCACTATGGATACTCTGCCTGCACAAGCATCGCAGCGCGTTCAAAATGGCGACCAGCTACAGATACACGACATTGAGCGTGACGGCCAAACCTTATTGGTCAACACGCTTTGGTTACCCGAGCTGCAGCGCTATCTAATGGTCGAAGTCGATAAAGAGACCTACCTGACGTCTACCCGTGAGCGCTTTCTGGAATCAAGTGGTATCGGGCTGTTCATTTTGCTGGTGGGTTTACTGGTGCTCTACCCACTAACCGGCACGCTGGTACGACCAGTGGTTCAATTTCAGCGCCAGTTGAAAGAGATCACTCACAGTTTAGATCTAACGCGCCGGGTCAGCACCGATGACCGAGCAGAGCTAGGCGATTTAGCGGATCAAACCAATGAACTCCTTGAACGCCTCTCCCGCGCTATTGTGGCGGTAGCTAAGAATTCACAGGCACTGACACAGATAGCAGAACGACTTGCCAGCACCGCCGGCCTTTCCGGTGTGCACGGCAGTGATATTCATCATGAAGCTAGCCAGACCATGGCGGCGGCAGTCGAAGAGATGGCCTCATCGGTAGCCGAAATCACCTCCACCATGGAAGAGCTTTCCACCTCTTCGACTCAAATAGCCGATCACTCCCAGTCGGTGGTCGATGTGGCCAACCAAACGCTAGAGCGTAGCCGTAAAGGCAGCACCGCCATGCAACTGCTACAGTCCAAAATGCAGGACATTCGTAGCGATAGCGAGCAGAGCCTGGCCGAAATCATGGTGTTGGGAACCAAGTCCAAACAGATCAGTAAGGTCATGGAGCTGATCAACACCCTGGCAGCCCAGACCAAGCTGATTGCCTTTAATGCCGCGTTGGAAGCCTCAAGTGCAGGTGAGTCAGGACGTCGCTTTTCGGTGGTGGCCAATGAAATACGTCGCTTGGCGGATAGCGTGACTGACTCTACCCAAGAGATTGAAAGCCATACCGATGATATTCAGACGGCGATTAATCGTTTAGTGATAGCGTCTGAAAAAGGTGCTGCTTCCATTGAGCAGGGCGTTGAGGCAAGTATGAGCACCGCTCAGGATCTGGAGGCGCTGCTTAAAGCGGCTAGTCAAACCAGTAGCGCAGCACAACAGATATCGCTTTCCACCCAACAGCAAAAAACAGCCAGTAGCCAAGTAGTGATCGCCCTACGCGATATTGATACCGCCAGTTCACGCAACGCTCACTCAGTGCGCAGTATTACTGAGATCAGCCAAGACATGATTCATATGTCGGCAGAGCTTAAGGAGCTGGTAGAGGAGTTCAACTTGGCTCAAACAGAAACAGCCCATAAAAATACTTAACAATACTTAAAGAACCGCTGATAAGGATACCGGATGACTGTAATTCGGGTAGTCATTGCTGACGACAGCCAAGTAGCCCGCGACGTGCTACGCGATATCCTTAGCCGTGACGGTGACATTGACATCGTGGGTGAAGCCACCAACGGCCGCGAAGCGGTAGAGCTTGCTAAACGCCTGGTGCCGCAACTGATCACCATGGACCTCAACATGCCGGTGATGGATGGTCTAAGTGCCATTGAAGAAATCATGCACACCAAAGGTATCCCTATTTTGGTGATCAGCGACCGTTCTGATGCACAGTCTGCTTATCAAGCAATAGAGGTGGGCGCATTGGAAGTCATGCCGAAACCCTCGCTGGATGAGGCGGATGGAGACCGTCTGTTAGAGCGTGTGCGCTTGCTCGCTGGGGTGTCAGTCATTACTCGCTTGCGGCGTCGCAGTAAGGCGCCTGCCCCACTTACCCCCATGTCAGCACCGCTCACCCCAACGCGGGGCCTACCAAGGGATTTTCAACACGTCATCGCCATTGCTTGCTCCACCGGCGGCCCTCAAGCCTTAGTCCGTGTACTACGCCTACTACCCGCCGGATTTCCAGCCCCGATTGTGATCGCACAGCACATCAGCCATGGATTTATCAATGGCATGGCCCAGTGGCTAGCGTCGCTGTGTGCCATGCCGGTCAGTGTTGGCCAAGAGGGCGAGCAGCTGCGCCCTGGGCACATTTACCTGTCACCTTCTGAGTGTGATTTATGCGTGACCCCACGGCACCGTTTTCGGCTTCAACCCAGCCCCGAAATATCTATCTACCACCCTAGTTGCGATGTGTTGTTGGCAAGTGTCGCTGAGGTTTACGGTAGCGATGCTATCGGCATTATTTTGACGGGCATGGGGCGCGATGGCGTTAATGGCATGCGGGCTATTTATCAGGCAGGTGGAACCACCTTCGCCCAGGATGAAGCCAGCTCAGTTATTTATGGTATGAACCAAGAAGCGGTCAAAGCGGGTGTTATCCAATATGAATTACCGCTCGACAGCCTTCCTGACCGGTTGATGCGTGATTTAAGCGCCTTCACCCATCGCCGTCCGGAGCCCTCGGAATGAATGCGTTGGCCCCTTTTAAAAGCCTGGTTCATGAACGCTGCGGTTTGCATCTGGAAGGCTTGGCGGAAGCCCGGCTCTTCCGGGCAATCGCTAGCTTAAAAGCCTCCACCGGGCTCACCGACACTACCCCGTTAATCAGGCGCTTAACCAGTGATCCAGCGCTGTTTGAGCAGTTTGTCAGTCAGTTGACGGTTAATGAAACCTATTTTTTTCGCGAACCGGATCCCTTGAACTGGCTGGTTAACACCTATTTACCTACGCGTTTAGCCGCGAGGAATACACCCCTATCTATCTTCAGCGCTGGCTGCTCTTCTGGCGAAGAGCCCTATAGCGTCGCCATGCTGCTGCATGAACGTTTTGGTGAACGCGCAAAAAAGCTGGTGACAATCACCGGTGGCGACCTGGATCATCAAATGCTCGCCAAGGCACGCCAAGCCGTTTATGGCGGCATGGCGTTTCGCGCCCTTTCGCCCGCCTTCAAGGAACGTTACTTTAGCCCTTATCAGGGGCGTTTTAAGCTTCACGAACCACTGCGCGAATGGGTGACCTTTCACTCCTTCAATTTACTAAATGCCAACGAGAGCAGCCCAGGCGGCCCGTTCGATGTCATCTTGTTTCGCAATGTATCGATTTACTTTGACGAGCAGACGCGGCGCCATATTCATCAGCAGCTCAGCCAATTACTGGCACCGAACGGTATTTTACTTTGCGGGGTCACCGAAACCTTAGGTAATGATCTGGGCGTTTTTGAACTGGCTGAAGCTCAGGGAGTCTTTTATTTTCGCCGCGCCGAGCAATCTCCGGCCTTTTTTACAGCTCCTCATCAGTTGCCATCGGTCGCCATCAATAACAAAGCGGATGAACGAATTGAAAGCAGCGATGACATCGCTAGCGGGGATGACTTACTTCCCGCAATACCCCATGAGCCAGCAGCGGAAAGCAAAACAACAGACAGCATTACCCAACAGCTTTACACCGCCCATAGGCTGCTCGATCAAAACGCCTTCGACGAAGCCGCTACGCTGCTAGAGGCGCTACTTAAGCAACAGCCGTGGTCAATTGATGCGCTGTTACTGGCCGGGTTAGTCGCCCGTTGGCAACAACAGCCCCACCTAGCCTACGACCACTTTAAGCGAGCCATTTATGTGGCGCCGGAGTGCTGGCCCGCGCACTTCTATTTAGCCGAGCTTTATCGCCAGGGCGAACTCACCGACGAGCCGTTACAGCGTCAACGACGCTATGCCGCCGTGGCTCGCTTGCTAAAAGCCGCGCCGACCTCAAACGGTGGGCTAGCGACCATCGCCCCGCCACTACCACCGGGCGATGCACGCTTTCTAGCCGAACGGCATCTGAAAGCGGTTAACATGACACTGGCAACGACCAGTTACACACAGGGAGTGGATTAACATGGCGCTGGATATACGCCGTTTTATACAGCGCTTTGTGGAGGAGGCTGCCGATCATTTGCCCCGCCTGCGCGAAGGGATTAATGCCTTGGAGCAGGGTAACGCTGATCGCGAGCAGATCAACGAGCTGTTTCGCGCTGCCCATACACTGAAAGGCTCATCGCGCATGCTGAAACTGGTGCCCATCACGGCACTAGCGCATAGCACCGAAGAACTGCTCAGCGCTTTACGCGAAGGCACGCTCACCATAACGCCTGAGATTACAAGCTTGCTCAACCAAGCGGTTGATGAGCTGACAGACTTTGTTGGTCGGCTGGCTGAAGGGGCCACGGGTGAAGAGCTACCCGCGGCGGATGCGGCGCTATGCAGTGCGCTGGAAAACGCCGCGCATGGCCAACTGCCCACTCAGCCTAGTGCACCACCCGTTCCCGTTACGTCAACCGCCGCCCAGCGCCCTCCCTCAACGCCAGTGACGGAGAGTGAATTACGTCTCAGCGATACGGTACGCGTGCGCCTGAACCGACTAGACGACGTGATCCGCTTGATGGGCGAAGTCCTTTCTGGCCACCATCACCTCCACTCCCTCGTCGATCAGGCGCGTGAGCTGAGCGCTACGCTTCCTGCCGATCAACAGTCGCCGTTTCAAGCCTTTCACCGAGAGCTGAAAGATAGCGTTTTAACGCATGATTCGCTGATGAGCGACCTGCATGATCGCGCCCTGCAAATGCGTATGCTGCCGCTCAGCGTGGTATTGGACCCTTTCGCGCAGATGTCGCGTGAATTAGCCCAATCTCTTGGCAAGCAGGTCGACTGTCGCGTACGCGGTAGCGAGATCGAACTTGATCGCCAAATGATTGACCGCCTTTCTGACCCGCTTATCCACCTGCTACGCAATGCGTTAGACCACGGCTTGGAGCCCCCCGCCGAGCGCCAGGCGGCGGGTAAACCACCCCGCGGCCAGCTAGTCATCGAAGCGAGGCAAGACGCTGGCTGGGTGGTGATTGAGATGCATGATGACGGCGCCGGTATTGCGCTTGAAGCGGTGCGCCAAAAAGCGCTCGCTAAACAGCTGGTCAGCGAAGAACAGTTGAATGCGCTCAGCGAACAAGAAACGTTAGAACTTATTTTCCTGCCCGGCTTCTCTACCAAAAGCATGATTACCGACTTTTCTGGCCGCGGCGTGGGTATGGATGTGGTAAAACGCACCGTGGTGGATGAGCTTAACGGCGATTTACAGCTTTCAAGCGTCAGTGGCCGAGGCACACGCTTCACGCTACGCTTGCCGCTTTCGCTGGCGATGATGCGGGTATTGCTGGTCCGTGTCGTTGGCGTCACTTTGGGGGTGACGGCGCCTTACGTATCGGAACTCGTCGAGTGTTCAACAGATACCTTTATTGATGCCGCTGGGCAGCGCACGCTAATTTTACGCAATGAATTTGTCCCCGTCGTCTCCCTGGCGCAACTACTTAAACTGCCTAACACCGCCTCAAGTAATGAATTTTCCCTGCTACTGGTCGTTCATCAACGCCATCAAAAACTTGCCCTAATCATAGACTCACTGATTGATGAACGCGATATGGTCATCAAGCCACTGCCTGGGCATCTACGCCATTTACCGCTGGTATCGGGGATGGTGTCCATGGGGCGCAATGCACTGGTGAGCCTGCTGCACGTACCCGCCTTATTGGAGGCAACCCGACGTCGTGTTGTGCACCCAAGCGTTGAGCGCCCATCATCAACCAGCGCGCAGCGAATTTTGGTGGTCGACGACTCGCTAAACACCCGTGAAATTGAAAAAGATGTCCTCGAAGCATGGGGCTACCATGTGACGCTGGCCGAAAATGGCCGTGACGGCTTAGCCAAAGCACTGGCTGAGCCGTTTGACGCGGTACTGACCGATGTGGAAATGCCGGTAATGGACGGCTTTGCGCTGACTGCCAGACTGCGCGAAAATGAGGATTATCGTCATCGGCCCATTATTATTATTACCTCGCGGGAAAAAGAGGCCGATCGCCGACGCGGCATTGAAGTCGGCGCTGACGCTTATATCGTCAAGGGCAGCTTTGATCAAAACAACTTGGTAGAGACACTTCAGGCTTTACTGGGCTAACCGCGAATACCACTTATAGAACAATCATGACGAGGTTATGGGATGCACATTCTGGTCGTAGACGACGATCCACTTGCCGGGGAAATGACGGCCGCACTGATTGAATCACAAGGTTATGAAACCTTAATAGCCTTTGATGCGATGGGCGCCGTCGAGCAACTGGACACACACAGTGATATCGCGCTGATTGTCAGCGACATGCATATGCCTTTGATTAGCGGGTTAGCGCTGCTGGACATGCTCCGTGAGCAAGATAATGACCTGCCGTTTATCTTACTCACCGGCGATACGCCAGATGCAGAGCTGCGCCAGACGTCAGGCCTCAACGCCTGTCTGAGCAAAGATGCAGAGCTGGCTAGCAACCTGGAAACCGCCATCAAACAGGCGCTTAATAAATAAGCAACGCAAGGTGGAAGGAATAATGGATGGAATGGATCGCCGCTTTCGATCACTCACGCAGGTAGTTTGATGTCTAAGCCCGCCCCCTCGCTGCACGATAAGCTAAATCAGCTGCGTGAGCGTTTTATTGAGCAGTTGCCACCCCGCTTAGCGACAACCACGGAGCAGTGGCAGTATAGCCGCCTGTCGGCGGAAGAACAGACGCGACTAGCACCAGAGCTGCATCGTTTCTTCCACAGCCTAAAAGGCACCGGTCGCTCACTGGGTTTTGAGCGCCTTGCGATGCTTGCAGAACAGGCAGAAGAGGCCCTCACTACAGCGCCTCCACGTGGCGATATTGATGCTTACATCAGCCAACTGTTACTAAAACTTGAGGCTGAACAACAGCACCTGCGTTCTCACCATGGTCAACAGAAAGCGCTGGCGGCAGTGAATAGCTTCGAGTTTTCTAGCCAAGCCCAGCCTTTGCGTAATAAGCGCCAGCGGTTAATTTACCTGTGTGACGATGAGCCCGACCAGGTCGATCAACTGATTCATCATTTGCGCTGCTTTGGCCATGAAGTCGTGCATTTTATCGACACGGAAGCATTTTTTAACGCCGTGTTAACCTGTCGCCCAGACGCGGTGATTATGGATGTCCACTTCCCCTTAGGACAAACTGCCGGCACTGAAACCATCACCAGCTTGAATAAACTCACTGGCGAGCCACTCCCTACCATTGTGTTGTCTGCCTATGGCGATTTTCACTCGCGCCTCAGTGCCGTTCGAGCAGGCTGCGACGGGTACTTCACCAAGCCGGTGAAACCGCTAGACCTAATGCTGGCCGTAGATGAAATCACCGCCCCAACGGCAGAAGAGCCTTTGAAGGTGCTGATTGTGGATGATGAGCCCGAAGCAGCTGCGTACCACGCCTTATTGCTTGAAGAAGCCGGTATGATTGCCCAGCAGGTACACCACCCCGCTGATGTGCTTCATGCATTGGACCACTTTAGTCCTGATTTACTATTGGTCGATGTGTATATGCCTGTCTGTTCGGGTGAAGAACTGGCAACCATTATTCGTCAGCAGCCGGAACACTTGGGCCTGCCGATCATTTATCTCTCAAGTGAAACGGATAGCCAAAAGCAGATTTCCGCCATGGCCGCTGGCGTTGAAGCATTTCTGACTAAACCCGTGCAGCCCGAAGAGCTTGTTTCAGCCGTGCGACTGCGCGTCGAACGCCTGCGCTTGCTGCGCTCATTAATGACCCGCGATAGTATGACCGGGCTGTATAACCACAGCACGACGACCGAACTGATTAATAAGACCCTCGCTCAGGCGCACCGTGAAGATAGCCAGCACGCCATGGCGATGATTGATATCGACCATTTCAAGCAAGTGAATGATACCCATGGCCACCTAGCGGGTGATCAAGTGATTATCACCCTGGCAAGGCTGCTTAAAAGTCGCTTGCGGCTCTCGGATATTATCGGCCGCTACGGCGGTGAAGAGTTCGTCGTATTGCTGAAAGGCGTTAGTGGGGAGCAGGCTGCTAGGCTCATCGAAAGCTTACGTGAAGACTTTGCACTGGTTGATTTTCACGCCGGTGATGTTCGCTTTCGCTGTACGTTCAGCGCAGGTGTTAGCAGTTTTCCCGAGCAGCCGTCGACCGAGTCGCTGCGCCTAAGCTCCGACCAGGCGCTTTACCGCGCTAAAGAGCTGGGTCGTAATCAGGTGAGTACGGAGTTAGCTGATGAATTCTGAAACCTCCCGCGACAGCCACGCTAATGATCAGCAGCAGATCTCCCAAACATTGGAAGAAGCGTTAGCTGCCCACCATGATGACGAAAGCGTTGTGGATGTTGATGAGCCCACGCAGCAGCTAGTGTTATTTCGTATTAACGGCCAGCGTTTTGCGCTGCCCGGTAGCGCGGTGAGTGAGATTTTACCCAGCGACCAGCCTGTCTATTATGTGCCAGGGCTACCCGCATCTACCGAGGGTGTGCTGCACCTGCGTGGCAAAATTGAGTCGGTAATAAATCTGCAGCCGCTGCTCGATTTACCCACACTGGAAGGCACGCCTAGTGGCATGATTTTGTTGGTCAGTGCATCGGGTATTCGCAGCGGCGTGCGCATAGAGCAGCTTGATGATGTGTGTGAAATCGCCCAGAGCCTGCTACAGCCACCCCCCGAAACGCTCTCCAGTACATTGCTTCCTTACGTTAGCGCGTTATGGCAGATAGATGAGCGCCAAGCGCTTGCCCTGCTTGACCCGGAGGCGTTGTTTAGCGCCTACCAACAAGGATTGGGTTAAGGTGCCCCTGGAACGCGAGCATCATGAGCAAGCCCAAGTCGCCTTGGTGCTATTTTGGGTAGGGCCTTATCGTGCTGCTCTGGAAGCGTGTCACGTGCTCGCCATGACCGCACGCCCTACAGCACTGCTCACTGCCAACGCCCACTCGCTACTCTATGAAGGCGGCGACCATCACCCCCCACCTAGCCGCTGGTTAACCTTGCGCGATACTCAAACAGCCAGTGACCACGCCGCCAGCACTTGGCAATTGGGCGTGGACGGCGACATCACGCTTCAGCACCTGCCCGCCAGCACGCTCTACCCACTGCCGAAACTACTCCAATCCCGCCGCTTTTCGCCAGCGCTATGCGGTTTCACCTTTGAGCAGCAACAACTTGTGCTACTGCTGGATGCAGGCAAGCTTAGCCTTCACAAGCCCTAGTCCACCAGCCCTAGACCGCCAGCCATAAGCAGCTAATCACATCGCCTTCTGCGATTTCGCTATTAGGGGGAATCACCGCGAAGGCGTCCGCGTTGATACACGACGAAAGCACGCCAGAATTCTGGTCCTCAAAGGCCATCGCCGTCACGCCGCGGGGGGTAAATGTCAGCGTCACACGCATATAGTGCTCGCGTGGCCCAGTGGCGGTGGCAAACCCAGCGCTGGCGGTAATCGTCGGTAGTGTTCTCAGCGCAGGACAGCTAAGCATTGCCCCCAGCAATGGGCGCAAAAATAGCCAAGCACCGACAAACCCTGATACCGGATTCCCTGGCAAACCAACAAATCGCGCCTGGCTGCCGTCATCCCGCGGCAAGCGGCCGAGCGCTAACGGCTTACCGGGGCGAATCGCCAGCTTCCACATATCGAGCTGGCCAATCGCTTCCAGCGCGGCTTTGACGTGGTCCTCTTCGCCGACGCTCACGCCGCCGGTGGTGACCACCAGGTCTGCTTCAGCAGCGGCGGCCGTTAACAGTGCCACGGTGCGGGTGTAGTCATCCGGTACGCTAACGGTACTCACCACCTCGGCGCCAAAGTTCTCTAACAGGCGTCTAAGCATCGGCCGGTTTGAGTTGTAGAGCTGCCCCGGCTTTAACGGCGTGCCGGGATCAATAATCTCATCACCCGTCGAGAGCAGCGCCACACGGGGCCGTTGACGCACACTGACCTGGATAATGCCTTGGCCTGCTAAGTGGCCAAGGGCCGCTGCTTCGAGCCGCTCACCGGCATTTAACAGCACGCTGCCCTGACGCACGTCGCGCCCTTGGCGGCGGACATTATCGCCCGCTGGAATATCGGCAGGCAGCCACGCACGTTCACCGTCAACTTTAACGCGCTCCTGCATCACCACGCAGTCAGCCCCAGGAGGAATCTCTCCGCCGGTAAAAATACGCGCGCAGCTTTCAGGCGCAAGCGCTTTCGCCTGCGTGCCGGCAGCAATGCGTTGACTCACCGGCAGCCACCGTCCCGCATCAGCGGCGCGCAAGGCGTAGCCATCCATCGCGCTATTATCGAAGGGTGGCACATCCAACTGTGCGGTGACGGCGGCGGCCAACACACGCCCTCCGGCGGCTTCCAGCGGAACGCTCTCTGCACCGAGTGCACTAACGTCTGCTAGCAGCGCTTCAAGCGCGGCGGATATCGGCTGCAAATCAGCCATGCTGACCTCGGCCTGGGATGACCAGGTTGGCGAAGTTGCAGGGCTTGTGGCGGCTATCCAACTGCTCGGCCAGAATGCCGTCCCAACCGGTGCGGCAGGCGCCGGTCGAGCCAGGTAGGCAGAACACTACCGTGGCGTTAGCTAGCCCACCTAGGCAGCGGCTTTGAATAGTGGAGCTGCCGATTTCCTCACCGCTTAGCTGGCGAAAACGTTCGCCAAAGCCTTCGATGCGCTTATCCAGCAGCACAGAGATAGCTTCAGGGGTGGAGTCTCGGCCAGTAAAGCCGGTGCCACCGGTGGTGATCACCACCTGTACTTCCGTATCGGCGATCCAGTTCGCGACCACCGCACGAATGCGGTAGACATCGTCTGGCACGATGCGTTTTTCAACCAGCGTGTGCCCGGCACTGGTTAATCGTTCAACCAGCGCCTGGCCGCTGCGATCCGTCTCTTCTGTGCGAGTATCGGAGACCGTGAGTACGGCTATATTGAGGGGCACCATTGGCTCACTCATCGACGTCACCCTTGTTTGGCTGCTTTCTTTTTGGCGTGGTGGGCTTCCCAAGCCGCCATTTGCTCTGGCGTGGCTTCCGGTTGATAAAGCTCTTTCCACTCGCTGTAAGGCATACCGTAAACGTACTCGCGGGCCTCATCATAGTTGAGGCTTTCATCCCGCGCTTCAGCGGCGCTAACCAGCCACTTCGATAAGCAGTTGCGGCAAAAATCCGCCAGAATCATCAGGTCGATATTCTGAACATCTTTGTTATCGTCCAAATGTTGTAGCAAGCGCCGAAACGCGGCGGCTTCAAGCTCGGTACGCGTGGCTGGGTCTAACTGATCAAACGCTGACATAACCATTCCTCTAATAAATATGACTTGTGTTCAAGCATAACAAAAGACACCGCCGGAAGGCGGTGTCTTAGCTACCAAAATGTGATCATCAACTGGTTCGCGTCGCCGACGGTTCACCGCCGCCGCCAGATGATTTGCGTGCCGCCACCTCTTCTTCCGATAGCGTTTGGTCTTTGACCTCTTCGTACCAAAGATTATGGTGCTCTTTAGCCCAGGTCTCATCCACATAGCCCGTGGTCATACCTTCTAGCGCGCCTTCGGTACCCAACGTGCCGATATAGATATGCCCGAGGGAAACCGCCGTAAGACCCAATGCGCCCACTGCGTGGATAATATTGGCCCACTGCATGGTGTCACGGCTCTGGTCGAAGTTGGGGAAGTCGAGCACAAAGCCACTGGCAATGACTAGAATACCGACGGTCGCTAACAGCCAATACCAAGCTTTTTCGCCACCGTTGGCAAAGCCGGCATCCACATGCTTTTTGCCAATCATGCCGCCGCCTTTCTTAAACCACACCCAGTCGTGCTTTTTGGGGATGTTGTCTTTGATCAAGCTGACCAGCAGGATCACCAGCAGAATGCCGAAGATTGGTCCCAGGTAGTTATGCAGCACTTTCGTGGCCGCAATCATCCACGCCCAAATCCCATCGCCAAACAGGGGGCGGAACACGAACTTGCCGAACAGTAGCGTCATCCCGGTCAGCGCCAGAATGATAAACAGCGTCGCTACCGTCCAGTGCAGTGCGCGTTTCATTAGCGTCCAGCGCAACAGCAGGCGGCCCGTGCGCGGTGCTTCAAGCTCCTTACGGCCGACGATGAAGTAGAACAGCGCGATCAGCGCCGCCATACCAAATACCGCAATCAATCCAAACGGCGATACCCAGCGGTTACGAATCTCCCGCCAGGTTTCACCGCTTGAGTTGATCAGGCTGTAGTTGCTTTCATAGCGCGAGTCGCGGTAGTTGGGGCCAGTCTCACCACTACGCACCTGACGCCACTGATCAGCGGTAATGCCAGGGGCAGCGGTGGTCATTTCGCGATCAGGGTCTGCTTGAGCTACTGCCACTTGTGTAAAGCCGAGGCTTAGCACCAAAGCAAGCGCCACCAACATAAAACGCCAAATGCCCAGGGCGAGCCCTTTACCTGAGCTTGGCACCCCACCGGGTGCCTGTGCAGTCAACAGGTTCATGACACGCCTCCTTACCCTTTATGGGCAGCATCATAGGCTAGGTTGTCGGCGCTGGCCTGGGGATTGTTGGACCAGGCGCCATCTTTATGGCCACGGTGTACAACGCGCTGGCGGAAGATATCGGCAACGTCTTGGGCATCACCGGCAAGCAGTGCTTTGGTAGAGCACATTTCTGCACATAGCGGCAGTTTGCCTTCGGCAATACGGTTAGAACCGTACTTCTCGTACTCTTCTTCTTTGCTTTCGGCCGGGCCGCCCGCGCAGAAGGTACATTTGTCCATCTTGCCGCGCTCGCCGAACGCATCCTGCTGGGGAAACTGCGGGGCGCCAAACGGGCAGGCGTAGAGGCAGTAGCCACAACCGATGCAGAGGTCTTTATCGTGCAGAACGATGCCGTCATCGGTCTTGTAGAAGCAGTCGGTCGGGCAGACGGCCATGCAGGGGGCGTCGTCACAGTGCATACAAGCGACGGAAATGGACATTTCATCCGCTTCGCCATCATTCAGTGTCACCACGCGGCGGCGCTGGATACCCCACTCGACATCGTTGGCATTTTTACAGGCGGTGACACAGCCGTTGCATTCAATGCAGCGTTCTGCGTCACACATAAATTTCATTTGAGCCATGGTGTTCTCCTCATGCCGGTGCGGGATGGCTCCCGCACCGCCGTACTGTCAGGTCGGGCGCGTCTTTTGTTCTAAACTCAGTTTTCTAGACTCAAGTTTTCTAGACTCAGGCGCGCTCAATGCGGCAAATGGTGCACTTGGTCTCTTGCATCAGTGTCACCGGATCGTAGCCGTAGGTGGTGGCGGTGTTAGCCGCTTCACCGATGATGTACGGGTCAGACCCATCCGGGTAACGGTCGCGCAGGCTTTCGCCTTGGAACATGCCGCCAAAGTGGAACGGCATGAATGCGACGTTACGATCAACGCGAGGCGTGACCAGCGCTTTAACTTTCACCCGGCCCCCTTCAGCCCCTTCAACCCAGACATCATCACCATCTTTGATACTGAGGTCGTTGGCATCGGCCGGATTGATCTCGACAAACATCTCTTGCTGCAGCTCGGCAAGCCACGACATGGAGCGCGTCTCTTCACCGCCCCCTTCGTACTCAACCAAACGCCCGGAGGTGAGAATCATCGGGTAATCCCCGGTGTTGTCACGATCCTGAATGGTTTTGTACATGGTCGGCAGGCGCATGATCGAGTCAAAGTCCTCCCAAGTAGGGAAGCGTTCAACCAGATCGCGGCGCGTGGTGTAAAGCGGCTCACGGTGCTTCGGCACTTGGTCGGGGAAGGTCCAGACCACAGCGCGGGCCTTGGCGTTGCCGTAGGGCGCACAACCATGCTCAATCGTGACACGCTGGATACCGCCGGAGAGGTCGGTTTTCCAGTTTTTGCCTTCCGCCGCCTGCTTCTCTTCGGCGGTCAGGTCGTCCCACCAGCCCAGATCCTTGAGCAGTTGGTCGTTGAACTCCGGATAGCCGTCGTCAATATCGCCGCCGACAGGCGCTGAACCTTCCGCCAACAGGTTGATCCCGTCACGCTCGATACCGAAACGGGCGCGGAAGCCCATGCCGCCTTCCATCACAGGAACACTGGTGTCGTAAAGATTGGGCGAGCCCGGGTGTTTAAACTCAGGTGTACCCCAGCAAGGCCACGGCAAGCCGTAGTAGTCACCATCCGCCGGGCCACCCTCTGCGCGCAAGTTCTCGAAGCTGAAGGTGTGCCAGTTTTTCTGGTGCTCTTTGAGGCGTTCAGGGCTTTGCCCGGTATAGCCTACCGTCCACATGCCGCGGTTGATTTCACGCAGAATATCGTCGATCAACGGCTCGTCGCCGTTCATCTGGTAGTTTTTCACCAGCTCATTACCAATGCCCAGCTTGCGGGCAAACAGGTACATAATTTCGTGGTCTGGCTTGGACTCAAACAGCGGCTCAATCACGCGGTCGCGCCACTGAATCGAACGATTGGTGGCGGTAACACTGCCGGTCGTCTCAAACTGGGTGGCTGCTGGCAGCAAATAAACGCCATCGGTACGGTCATGCATGACGGAAGCGACGGTGGGATAAGGGTCAACGATGACCATCATCTCCAGCTTCTGCATCGCCTTTTGCATTTCTACACCGCGGGTTTGGGAGTTAACCGCGTGGCCCCAGTAGAACATCGCTTTCAGCGCGGTGCGCTGGGAGATGTTTTCGTCGTCTTCGAGCACGCCATCGACCCAACGCGACACGGTAATGCCGGGGCTGTACATGGGCTGACCATCGGCGTATTCGGTATCGTCATAGCGGCCTTTAATCCACTCGTAGTCGACATCCCATACCTGTGCCCAGTGTTGCCATGCGCCTTCCGCCAAGCCGTAGTAGCCCGGCAGCGAGTCACAGCCAAGGCCAAGGTCAGTAGCACCCTGCACGTTATCGTGGCCACGCAGGATGTTGGCGCCGCCGCCAGCGACACCAATATTGCCCAACGCCAGCTCCAGAATGCAGTAAGCGCGGGTGTTGTTGTTGCCGGTGGTATGTTGGGTACCGCCCATACACCAGACGACACAGCCCGGGCGGTTGTCGGAGAGACGTTTGGCGACATCGTACATCTCGGCTTCGGGGACACCGGTGACTTCTTCGACGACGCTGGGCGGGAAGTTGGCGACTTCGGCGCGCACTTCATCCATCCCGTAAACGCGCTGGTTGATGTACTCGTTATCTTCCCAGCCGTTCTCGAAAATGTGCCACAGCAGGCCCCAGATATACGCCACATCTGAGCCAGGACGCAGACGCACGTATTTATTGGCTTTGGCGGCAGTACGGGTAAAGCGCGGGTCGACCACGATGATGTCGCAATTATTGCGCTCTTTGGCGATCAAGAAATGCTGCATCGCCACCGGGTGGGCTTCACTAGGATTAGAACCGATAAACAGCATCGACTTACTGTTATGCATGTCATTGAGCGAGTTGGTCATCGCCCCGTAACCCCAAGTATTCGCCACGCCTGCCACGGTGGTGGAGTGGCAGATACGCGCCTGGTGGTCGGTGTTGTTAGTGCCCCACAGCGAAGCAAGCTTGCGCATCAAGTACGCCTGCTCGTTACTAAACTTCGCAGAGCCCAACCAGTAAACGCTGTCCGGGCCGTGTTCTTCGCGCAGCTCAAGCAGTTTGTCGCCAATTTCGTTAATGGCGTCATCCCAGCTCATGCGCTCCCACTCACCGGCCACCAGTTTCATCGGGTACTTAAGGCGCCGCGTGGAGTGACCGTGCTGGCGCAGCGAAGCGCCTTTTGCGCAGTGTGCGCCGCGGTTGATAGGGTGGTCAAAAGCAGGTTCTTGCTTGGTCCAAATGCCCTCTTGAACTTCGGCATAAACGCCACAACCCACCGAACAGTGGGAGCAAATGGTGCGCTTGGTCTCTACCGGAGAGTCCAGTACCGGTGTTTTGTCCGCGGCTTCAGAGCGCTGCATCATCGGCGCCCCCATGAAGCCGACAGCGGCCACGCCGCCTGTGGCTGCACCGGTGCGCTTAAGGAATTGACGGCGGGAAATTCCCAGTCCAGAGGCCTTGGGGGTGTCTGTTTTGCGAGTTAAACGCATGGCAAATCTCCTGGCATTCCGCCGTCAGTCACGCAACGAGGCGTAGTAAGCGCGGACGTGGTCGGTCTCACGGTAGTTAGCCGTTTGTTTTTCGTTTTTCACTGGGGCAGTGTCAGCCTGTGCCAGGGTGACATGACCGACTGCCGCTGCAGCGCCAGCAGCGGCGGTTCCCAACCCAACGGTTTTCATAAAACGGCGGCGCTCAGGATTGTGTGACGGGTGCATGGGTTTCTCCTCTTGCATGCCTTTATAGCGGGTCTTTTTATGCTGTTTTTTGATTTTTACTGATTTTTTATGGAGCCTGCGTTAAGGCTCAACAATACGCACCGGCGTATGACCCGCATCAACACTCAAGCGAGCCTCCTCACTCTCCATAAAAGCGCCACCCAACTGCCCCAGCGCTGCATAGAAAGCGGTGTCTACCTGCCCCAGGTCGGCAAAACAGCTGGCCGCCCAAGGGGCTAAATGTTGGCTAAAGAAATAGGCCTGCTCGTGACTAGCTGAGTCAATCAGCATTGCCATCACTTCGCATAGTGCCGCCAAGTGATCTTCTGGGTCACGGTTATGTTCACTGCGCACAAAGCCGAGCACCTTCAAATCCTTACGCAGCGCCACCAGCGCCGCTTCCATCAATTCGCCATTGCGGTACCAAGAAGCATACGGCACCACCTCACCCTGAATGACGCCGACCAGGAGGCGGAAGTGAGCACGCTGCAGTCCCTCGACGTCGGTGTTCTTGGCGGCGGCTGCCAGCGCATGCCAACACTCGGCCAAACGGCTGCCGTCTTGTTCGATGTCCAGTTCAGCCAACCAATCTAGCAACTCAGCATCCGGAGTCCGGCGTAATAATGTGGCCAATAGCCGGTAAATATCGGCACGTAGCGCATCCGCTTCTTTCAGCGTGGGCAGTGCATCCGTCATCGGCTTATACCTTCAGTTGCGCGTCGGGATCGCGAATCATGGTTTTCCAGACATCCTTAACGCGGCAGTCTTCACACATTTCCAGACGAATCATCGCTTCGCCAGCAAAGTAGGGGTGGTTGACCAGCTTCTCTTTAATAGTAGCTACCGTGCTGACAGTAGCAAACGGCTTGCCGCAGTTGATGCATTCAAAGGCTGCTTCTTCGTGACAAATATGGCGCGTTTCGCGAGCCTCCGAGGCCAAGAAGCCGGGCATCAGTGTAATTGCATCTTCGGGGCAGGCTTGTTCACACAAGCCGCACTGCACACAATCCGCCTCAAGGAAACTCAGCGCGGGCGTTTTGCCACCCGACTTGAGCGCGGGGGTTGGGCAGTTGCTGACACAGGCGTGGCACAGCGTGCAGGCATCGCGATCCACCTGAATGGCGCCGTAGGCAGCGCCCACCGGCATAGCAACCCGCTCGTTGCTGGGGTTACCCAACTCTGCTAACCGTGCCAGCACGCGGTTCAAGCGTGCCCGCTTTTCGGGTTCAGGTAGACTAAGCGGCGCCTCAGTCAGTGGAGTAAGCGCCGGAAGCGCGTCGCGAGCGGCGTGGTCGGCTACCTCAATCAGCGTCACACGGGCGCGGTCATGGCCCAGCGCGTCCAGCAAGGCATGTGCCTGGGCGACTTGATCAGTCAAAAAGGTACTCAAGCGGACAGGCATATCAGGGTGCAGCTGGATACGCACTTCAGCGGCACCGGCAGCCAGGGCGGTTAGCCACTGGTCGTGGCCTGCGGCTCCCAGCTCTTCTAACGGTGCGTCGATGATATGGCCTGCGGGCACTACACCCGCAGCCCGCTCGGCATCTTGTGAGTCATGGGTAATAAAACGCAGCACCGGCACCTGACCACCGGCTTCACGGTAGGCTGCCAGCCAAGCGGATAGGGTGTCTTGCTGGCGGCGCGTTTCCGGTAGACGAAATTCGATAGCGCCCGTAGGACAAGCGCTGGTGCAGCTGCCTACGCCTTGGCAGAGGAAAGGATCAATCTCTATATGGGACTCAATCCGCCCCTGAATGCTGGAGATGGCATCCGCCGGGCAAACATCCAAACAGCGGGTACAGCCAATGTTGCCGCTGGTGGAGTGCGCACATAAATCACTGTTGACTTGAAAATAGCGCGGCTTATCGAATTCGCCCACTAGCCCCACAAAATCGTCGAGGATATCGCTGCGCTGCTCAACGTCCTGCCACTGCAGTACTACATAGCCTGGAGGCGGCAGCTCCCAGCGCTGGGTATGCGAAGTTGGAGCAAGATCGAGGATTAAGTCAAAACCGTCGCGCTCAATCAGTGCACGAGCAATATCCAGCGAAGCATCTTCATCATCAAGTTGAACGTTAAAGGCGCCCAGATAGCCATTGATACGCAATTGGCTGAGCTGCCGCTGGGTCAGCGTCTGGGTGACCAGCGGCTCGCTAGACCCGAGAGGATCGTCAGTACCGTTTCCTGGGCTGTTCGCGTCAGATTCAATGACAAGTAGCGTCAGCGATGCCAAGCCGCGCCCCTGTAGGGCGCGAGCGGCAGGATGAACGTCGGCTTCGGTGCCTATTAACAGCGCATGACCACGGCTGTGATAGGTCACATTGGCAGGCGTTAGGTTAGCTGGCCACGAGATACGTCGGCGTACCGTTTCCCGAGCCTCGGCATTGCGCTGGTCGTCTATCGACGCCAGTTGGATTCGTTGGTTCATGCGCTCTCACGGTCAGGGAATCATTCTTATTATATTTTTGAGTTATATATTTAACTATTGTGGCATAACAATGCGTTGAAGCTAAGTTCAGCCTATGTGCAATGCTGATATTTGCCAACCTAATTACCGTCAACGCTGCCAACGCTAGCAACTAAATCAATGCTCAACTTATTGATTTCTATATACTAAGGAATAATGTCATAATTTGGTATGAGTGTCAGATAAATAATCAGACTGGTCGTCTAGTGAAGTCTCTTTTACAACGTTGTTACTGGCCGTGCAAGGTGCGGTGTGCTCTTCGTCTGCAGCTGTCGATGGCTCACTGGCGGCCACTTCAGCCGGAGACTCGGTGCTGCCCTCGTCTACTGGCTTATCAAGCGCCTCTTCCACTTTATGCGTCCAGCGGCGCAGTTTACCGGCGAGATCTGCCGCCATCGGTTTCAACAGCTTATTGTAGTCGGCGTCGTAGTCATCCAAGCCATCGCGCACGTTGTAGTTACCGGTGGCCCATAGGCGTTTTAATGCTTGTCGGCGTAAAGGGCCGCTAACGCCCGGCGCCATATACGCACTGAAATCGCTGCCTGCTTCCAGCGTGTCAGGGTCTGGCAAGGTGTGGTCGAGACTGCCGGGGTCTGGCTCCTCAGCTGGCGTTACCAGGGGTTGTTCATTTTCAGTGTTAGGTTGCTCGGCCTCATTATGAAGCACTGCCTCCTGGTCAGCAGATGCCTCATCTAAGGGCTTAGTATCTAGTGAAGAGGACGCCGACGCGTCCTCTTCTTTTTGCACATGGCGCTTTAGTCGCGACCAGCGTTCCAGGCGACTCATTACGGCTGCTCCTTGGAGGGCGTGTCTTTGGCGCGCCCAGCCCCTTTGCGTTTTTTCTTGCGCATTTCCATTGGCGCTTCCCCATGGCGTGCCAGATAACTCTCGAGCCAGACCTGAATGGCCATTGGCATCGGTGCTTCGAGCACCTGTTGCTCGCCATCCATCCAACCAGCCGCAACGTCCTGGCTAGCGGTAATCGCATCCGGCTGGGGTGTTTGTCCGGTAAAGCCTGCTCGCACAAACAGTCGCGGAGTAGTCGACGTTAGATTGAAACGATAGGCAGCACGCTCGGTCATCGACAGCTGCAGGTTAAGGACATTATCACCCTGATCGCCCAGCGTTAGCTCAGCAATGCGCCACTGTGTCAGTGTAAAACGCTTCACCTGCTTGGGCTCAGCTACCAAGGTAATACTGATAGGGCGTAGGTTATCGCTCATATTTTAAAAACCCTGCACCTTGCATGGATGACATGTGGAAAAATAGCACTTAGAAAATAGTACTTAGAAAAATCGCACTTATAAGGATAGCGCTTGAATGGGTAGACAAGTAAGCATCCCCAGCGCCATCATCGTCAACCCTGTCGTTTTGCGAGAACTATTTCGCGAGGATTACCATGCCCGCCCTTCAGCCTGCCCTTCAGATAAGCCGAGCCCGCTTACCGGCCACCACCGAGATCAGCATCGTTGATGAATATGGCGATGCGCGTCAGCAGGCCATCGCCGCTGAACGAGCACTCACCGTGTATCTCAACAAACGTGAAATCGTCACGCTGATGACGCTGGGCGATGACCCTGAAGCGCTGGTGGTGGGCTATCTACGCAATCAGGGGCTACTGCGTGCCGCGGCTGATTTAGCCGCCGTGCAGGTCGATTGGGAAGTAGAAGCCGCGGTCGTCATTACACGCCACTTGCCCGAGGATTTAGAGGCGCGCTTAAGCACTCGCACGGTGACGACCGGCTGCGGCCAGGGCACGGTCTTTGGTAAACTGCTCGACCAAACCGCTCTGACGGCGCTTCCCGATACGCCGTTAGCACAATCCACGCTCTATCAACTGCTGCAAAATCTCAACGCCTATAATGAGACCTACCGCAGCGCGGGCGCCGTTCACGGCTGTGCGCTTTGCCGCCAAACCGAGGTGCTCGACTTTGTTGAAGACGTAGGGCGGCACAACGCGGTGGATACCCTGGCCGGGCGCCAATGGTTGCAACAAGCCGACAGTGCCGATGCTGATATTTTCTATACCACAGGGCGCCTGACATCTGAGATGGTACTCAAAGTGGCGCAAATGGGCATTAGCGTACTGGTCTCGCGCTCCGGTGTTACCCAAAAAGGCGTCGAGCTGGCTGAACGCTTCGGCGTGATGCTGATTGCCCGCGCCAAAGGCCGCCACTTTCAGGCGATTAATACGCAGAATCGCTTGGCGCTGGATGCGATACCTAATCGACCATCTCATGCCCGTTCATCTAAAGAGGCAAGCTCATGATTCCCACTCACGAACTCACCGGCATGATTCTCGCGGGCGGCGAAGGGCGCAGAATGGGTGGCCGGGATAAAGGGCTTGAGCCGTTCGCGGGCCTGCCATTAGTCGGCCATGTCGTAAAACGCCTTGAAGGCCAAGTAGCCGAGCTGCTGATTAACGCCAACCGCAATGCTGACGCCTACCGCTTCTTCGCCGATCGCGTGATTGCCGATGAAGAAGGCGGCTTTAAAGGCCCACTGATGGGTATTTACAGCGGCCTACGCGCGGCAAAAACGCCTTGGTTACTAGTCGCCCCCTGCGACTCCCCCGCCCTGCCTGACAATTTAGTGGCGCGCATGGTGGCAGGGATTGGCGATCATGATATCGCCGTGGCCTTTGACGGCGAACGGCTGCATCCAGTGGTTGCCCTGCTACGCACTTCGCTGGCAGATGATTTGGCCGCCACGCTTGCCGAAGGCGAACGCAAGATTGACCGTTGGTACGCCCGCCATGCGTGGTGCAAGGTCGATATGTCGGACTGTCCCGATGCGTTTGCCAATCTTAATACTGAGGAAGAGAAGCTGCGTTTGGAAAGTCTGCTGGCAGCCGTCTCAGGGAAGGTGTCGACATGACGCTCTCCTGCTTTGACCTTGGCGAGCGCATGCTTAGCGTGGATGAAGCGCGCCAGGCACTCACCACCTTGATTGAGCGCCCGCTGGGCAGCGAACAGATTCCGCTAGCGCAGGCTCACGGCCGTCGGTTGGCTGCGGCCATCCAGGCCCCCATTAACGTGCCACAAAATACCAATGCGGCCATGGATGGCGTAGCGCTCGCCTTGGCTAAAGAAGGTGTTGGGGCCAAGCAAACCCATTGGCCGCTGGCCGGTGAGGTGTTGGCCGGGCAGTATCGCAGCGAATTAGTACCTGCCGGTCACTGTGTGCGCATCACCACCGGTGCCCCGTTGCCGCCGGGCACCGATACCGTGGTGATGAGTGAACAGCTGCGCGAACCAATAGATGATAAGCCTGCGCATGTGATTATTGAGTCGCCCGAGCTTCTCAAACACGGCCAACATGTTCGCCAGGCCGGTGAAGATATTGCCACTGGCGACACGGCGCTACCTGCGGGAGCACGGCTCAATGCCGCCTCAATGGGACTGTTAGCATCATTGGGTTACGCACAGGTTACCGTGTGCCAGCGCCCCAGAGTGGCGATTTTTTCCACCGGCAATGAAGTCACGGCCCCCGGCGAACCACTACCCAAGGCCGGCATTTACGATGCTAACCGCTTCACGCTGACCGGCTTACTCACCGAGCAGGGGGCAGAGGTGATCGATCTGGGCATTCTGCCGGACGACTTAAACGCGACCAAAACCGCGCTTAAGCAGGCCGCCGAACAGAGCGATTTAGTGATTACCAGCGGCGGCGTCTCAGTGGGTCAGTCCGACTTCACTCGCGCTGCACTGGAACAACTGGGCCGCCTGGCTTTTTGGCGCGTGGCACTGCGCCCAGGGCGCCCCATGGCCTGCGGCTGGCTGGGCGAATCGCGCACCCCATTTGTCGGCTTGCCCGGAAACCCGGTCGCTGTCATGGTAACCTTTGGCCAGTTTGTGACACCGTTGCTGGACCGTCTTCATGGACAGCCCATGGCGCTACCCTATCGCCTGCATGCGATCGCCGATAACCTGTTAAAAAGTCGCTTAAAGCGTACTGACTTTATTCGCGGCGTTTACCATACTGATGAGAATGGACAGCTACACGTGCGCAGTACCGGCGCCCAGGGTTCGGGCATTTTAACCTCGATGGTGGCTGCTAACTGTTTGATTGAGCTTGCCGATGACCAAGACGGCGCACAACCAGGCGAGGTAGTCAGCATACAACCACTTACGGGATGGCTATGACCGAGCAACGACACGCTAATCCACAGCGATCTGCCCAGCCAGACACTGACCAGCAACTGATCGACGACTTTGGTCGGCGCATTAGCTATGTGCGTATCTCGGTCACCGATCGCTGCGACTTCCGCTGCGTGTACTGCATGAGCGAGGAGATGACGTTCCTGCCCCGCGCCCAGGTACTCACGCTGGAAGAGCTGGCTATGGTCGCCCGCGCCTTTACCGAACTCGGCGTGGAAAAAATTCGCCTGACCGGTGGTGAGCCGCTGGTGCGCCGTGATATCACCCAGTTGGTCGATGAAATCGGCGCGATGCCAGGCCTTAACGATTTCACCATGACCACCAACGGCGCCAGCCTGCGCAAACACGCCAAGCAGCTGTACGCCGGCGGTTTACGCCGGCTAAATATCAGCCTGGATTCGCTGGATGCCGAACGCTTCAAGCAACTCACCCGCACCGGTGATTTAGCCAAAGTCATCGACGGTATTCATGCCGCTCAGGAAGCAGGCTTTAAGCGTATCAAGCTTAACGCGGTGATCTTGAAAGGGCGAAATGACGACGAAGTCATCGACTTGGTCACTTTTGCCCGCCGGGAAGGCCTCGATATTAGCTTTATCGAAGAGATGCCGCTGGGCGATGTTTCCGATCACTCTCGGGCGGAAACCTTCTACTCCAGCGATGACGTTCAGACGCTGATTGAATCACGCTACCCGCTGATCCCCACGACAGAAACCACCCCAGGGCCCTCGCGCTACTTCCGGATGGCGGATAGCGACAGCCGGGTTGGGTTTATCTCACCGCATAGTCACAACTTTTGCGATACCTGCAACCGGGTGCGGGTGACCGTGGAAGGCCGCCTGCTGCTTTGTTTAGGCAATGAACACTCGGTGGATCTGCGTGCCGTGCTGCGCCGCCATCCTGGCGATATGCAGGTGCTCAAAACCGCCATTATTAACGCCCTACCGCTTAAGCCCGAACGCCACCACTTCACCACCGATGGCGACGTGCAGGTGGTGCGCTTTATGAACATGACCGGAGGTTAACCGTTGGCAGCCGCTTCACGCGTTCCCGTTCACATCGTCACCGGCTTTTTAGGTAGCGGCAAAACCACGCTTATCCACAGCCTGATTGAACAAAAGCCTGTGGGTGAGAAATGGGCCATTCTGGTCAACGAATTTGGCCAGATCGGCATTGATCAGGCGATGTTTGATGCCCGCGATGATGTGGTGGTGAAAGGCTTGCCCGGCGGCTGCCTATGCTGCCAGCTAGCGTTCGTGCTTCAGGCGGCGCTGGTCAATTTATTGGCGCGCAGCAAGCCCGACCGAGTGATTATTGAGCCCTCTGGCCTTGGCCACCCGGCAGGGTTGCTGGACCTGCTGCGCGGCGAGGCGTTTCAAGACGTGGTGGCGGTGCAGGATATCATCGCCACGCTTGACCCACGCCGATTGGATGAAGCCCGCGTGCGCGAGCACGACACGTTTCAGGATCAGCTAAATATGGCCGACGCCATCGCTATCACCATGGGCGAGCAGGCAAGCAACGCCCAGCACCAACAAGCGCAGCAGTTTATCAGCACGCTATGGCCGGCCCGTAAATGGGTGTACACCGTTGAGGAAGGGGTACTGCCGGTGTCGCTCATCTTGGACAGCGGCCAGGCGCGCCAACAAGATCAGCCTGCGATGCCTGCCGAGCATCAGGCTCTGGCAGCCAGCCCTAGCCTAGAGGGCGCTTTTTTCGATTTTCCGCCCCCTCCTGGCCAGCCCCAACAGCAAACCGCCACTGCCCTGGGTTACACCAGTACGGGCCTGCGCTGGCACCCTACCGAGCGATTCGACCTTGATCATCTCGCCTATTGTTTTAGCGAGCTGCCCACTACGGCGCGGGTAAAGGGAGTATTCCACACCGCTGACGGCTGGAAACGGTTCAACCGCGCGGATGGTGCCCTAAGCGTTGCCAGCAGCGCTTGGCGGCAAGACTCGCGGCTTGAGGTGATTACCCCCGAGAGCTTTGAGCACGCCGCGCTGATCGCGGCGTTACTCATCAAGCTGCATGCCTCAAGCGTAGGACTGAGCTAGCACGGCTGCTTCAATGTCATTAACGGACACCGGCCGTCCGAACAGATAGCCCTGAAAGGCGTGACAGCCATGGGCCATCAGCCACGCCTGCTGTGCTTCCACTTCCACCCCCTCGGCAATCACATCCAGGTTTAAGCTCTTCGCCAGGGCAATGGTACTTTCCACAATCGCCGCGTTTGCTTTGCTCTCTAGCACTTGCTGCACAAAGGATTGGTCAATTTTCAGCTGGTCCAACGGCAGTTGGGCCAAGTAAGCCAGCGACGAGTAGCCGGTGCCGAAGTCGTCCAGCGAAAAACGAACGCCCAAGGCTTTTAGACTGAGCATTTTATCGCGTGCATCGTCACGCGCCTCTACAAACAGCGTTTCAGTGACTTCTAATTTCAGCTGCTCTAGCGGCGCTTGAGTGCGCTGAAATACCTGCTCGACCCGCTGCAGAAAGTTGTTCTCGCGGAATTGTAATGGGCTGATGTTCACCGAAATCGTGAGCCTATCCAGCAGCGGCGAACCTGCCCACTGGGCTAACTGCTGGCAAGCCTCTTCCAGCACCCACTCCCCGACATCATTAATCAGCCCTGTGCTCTCTAGCAGCGGTATAAACTCGCCCGGCGAGACTAACCCACGCTCAGGGTGCTGCCAGCGCAGTAGGGCTTCAACGCCTATTAATCTACCCAGACGATCAACCTGAGGTTGGTAATGCAGCTGCCATTGCTGATGCTCAAGCGCTTGGCGAAGATCCGACTCTAGTTTTACCTTAGCTAGCAGTTTTGCCTGCATGGAAGGGTTAAAAAAGCGCACTGCTCGTCGGCCGCTGGATTTCGCCTGGGAAAGTGCCATATCTCCCTGTTGAAGATAGTCGTCTGCACTGCGCTGGCTATCTGCGATGATCGTAATACCTAC
The DNA here is from genome assembly GCF_002836035.1 of Halomonas sp. MES3-P3E. Lineage (NCBI taxonomy): Bacteria > Pseudomonadati > Pseudomonadota > Gammaproteobacteria > Oceanospirillales > Halomonadaceae > Halomonas > Halomonas sp. MES3-P3E. Next base: position 107,409 of record NZ_PJBT01000193.1, read on the forward strand.
GCTAGCGGTGACTAACGCACTCTCTTCCCCCACGCTGATCGGCTCATCCAGCGCAGCCAGCAGCTTATACGCGATATGTTCAGCCAGTTGCTGAGTTTGCCGGGGGCTACCATCAATCCCTTCAATCAGCACCGCAAACTCGTCGCTTCCCAACCTTGCCAAGGTGTCGGTATCTCGCAACATTTGCCCAAAGCGCCGGGCAACACTTTGCAACAGCTGGTCGCCCGCATGGTGGCCTAGGGTATCGTTAACATGATTAAAGTTATCAATATCGATCAGGATTAACGCGCCACAGCGCTGATGGCGGTTAAGCTCTTTTAACGCTGTACCAATACGGTCAATAAACAGTCGGCGGTTAGCAAAGCCGGTTAACGGGTCATAAAAGGCAAGCTGGTGGATCTCCTGCTCGGCCGCTTTACGCTCACTAATATCGCTCATGGTCGCCACGTAGTGAGTCAATTCACCGCCGTGGCCATACACGGCGCTAATGGTCAGCCATTCAGGAAACAGCTCGCCGTTTTTGCGCTGATTCCATATCTCCCCTTCCCAGTTACCCGTTGCCATAACGCTACGCCAAAGCCGACGATAAAACGCAGCGTTATGGTGGCCGGAACTAAACATACGCGGGTTTTTGCCAATCACCTCCTCGTCGCTGTAACCGGTAATACGCTTAAAGGTGTCATTAACCTTCAGGATATTGCCCCGCGCATCGGTCACCATAATGCCTAAATGCGCCTGGAATGCAGCAGCGGCGATTTGCAGTTCAACCTCGGCTTGCTTCGCGTCGGTAATATCGCGGGTCACAGAAAGCACTCCTTCAAAGTATTTTGTTTTGCTTGCCAAGGGGCTAACAGTGGCATGAAAGTAACGTTGCTGTTGGCCTAGCATCAGCGGGTATTCAAACGTCGCCACCTGACGGGTTTGCTGAACTTGATGAAAGATGGCGTCAAAGGTGTTTGCCAACGCGGGGGGCAACACCTGCTGATAGTGCAATCCTAGAGCTTGCTGGCTACCCAAGAGTAGCTTGTCCTTTTCGATGGCATGGATAAAGCGAAATCGTCCCTCACCATCAAATACAAAAATCAGGTCTTGTAGGGAGTTAATCAGCGCATCCATCCGCATCTCACGGGTCTGCAACTGATAAGAGAGCGCGAGGCGGTTCAAATAGTGGCGCACTCCCCACGCCCCCAATAGCACAATAATCGCCATAACGCCCGTTAACACCAGTGTTCGCTGTCGCCAACCTGCTAATAACTGCTGCACATCCACGCCCACCGCCACCAGTACCGGATAGTGACTGACTCGTTGCAAATGGATCAGATGCTCCCGCCCATCAATGGGTGAAAGCGCGGTAAATGTTTGTGACGCTTCTTGCGTCTTGAGCCACTGTTGCGTAGCAGAATCTTCAATTTGCCTGCCCACGGTAGCGCCGTTTGTGGGCATGGGATGTCGGGCAATTAATTTGAGATTAGAGTCCACCAAGGTCATGCTTTCGCCGTCATAGACGCGCATTTGCTGCAGCGCTTCGATCAGGGTCTGCGGCACCAGCCGAGCAACCACCAAGCCGTTAAAATTACCGTTTGCATCATTTACCCGCCGAGCGTGATAGAGGTAGAACTGCTGGTTCTGTGATGACCAGTAAAGCGGCGTAACCAGCTCTTGCTGCTTGCCTTGCTGGAAAGAGCGAAAAAAATCAGTCTCACTAATATCAAGACCCGCATGCCGGTTATTGCTACTACTTACCCAGACACGCCCTTGGGCATTGAGAACGCCAAGCTCATCAATTAGTGGCATATAGCCAGCCAAACTTTCTAAAGCATACTGTATGCTCGCCGTATTATTGAGGCCCGCCCCTCCGACACTCTCCACTCGCTCCGCCAAGGTAAAAAGTGCCTGCCCACTCTGCCCCAGCATACCCTTTGCCCACTCGGCCACTACATTCGAACGCGAAATAGCTCGAGACTCAGCCGAGCGGATCTCTTGCTGGTACTGCCCTTCCAATAACCAACCGAATAGCAGCAACATAATGCATAGAGCCAACGCAAATATGACGATGGCTTGCCGCTGCTGTTGGCGATACATCGGAATTGCTTGAGTACTGCGGGTTAACTCATCACTGCGAGAGGAGCGCATCAAATATTGGCCTTATTCAAGTGTCGCGCAGGCGCACCTGATACAGTGTAAAAAATAACAGTGAAAGATACACCACAGCGACTTCATGGTCGCAATGCTAGATAGTGGCGCTTCGCTTTTTTGATGTATATCAATTTTTTGTCTAACCCAATGCAGCAAAAAAGCCCCCTTTTCCTGATCAAGAGGCAGCTATGGCATCGCTAGGCCAAATGAGCGACTACGAAATACGCCTAATTCGTATTTTCAAGACGGTCGTCGAGTGCGGCGGCTTTACGGCGGCGGAAACGACACTCGGTATTAGCCGTTCAGCGATTAGCCAGCACATGAATGATTTAGAGGGAAGGCTGGGTTTTTCACTCTGCCAGCGGGGGCGCAGCGGGTTTAGCTTAACAGAGGAAGGTAAAGAGATTTATCAGGCGGGACTCACGCTATTAACGGCCCTGGAAACCTTCAAAAGCGACGTTAACGCCTTACACCAAACGATTAAAGGCGAGCTGAATATTGGCATTACCGACAACCTAGTGACGCTTCCGGCCATGCACGTAACCAACGCACTGGCTGAACTTAGCGCGCCGGAACATGAGGTAACGCTGCATATTCATATGGAGCCTTCCGACGCCGTTATTCGAGGCGTAATGGATGGCCATTTGCACGTCGGCGTAGTACCCGCGGTGAACCTACCCACCAGCTTAGAAACCCGACACCTTTATGATGAGCCTTCCTACCTTTACTGTGCCGCAGGGCACCCGCTGTTTGCGGAACACGATGACACACTCAGCGTTGCAGATATCGCACAACACGCAGCTATTTCACCTCGTTATCCGCTGCCGGTTGAGGCACGCCAAGCCCATGATGCGCTCACGCTACGCGCTTCGGCATCCGACCGCGAAGGTGCTGCCTTTTTGATTTTGACAGGGCGTTTTATTGGCTTTCTACCCGAGCATGTTGCCGAGCAATGGGTAAGCGCAGGCAAAATGCGGGCGTTGCATGTTGCCACGCAGCACTACCGCATTCCGTTTGTGTTGGTCACTCGTCATGACCGCCGCCCTAACCGAGTGGTCGATGCTTTTTTAGGCTTAATTAAAAGTAGCTAATCTAAAAGCCAGGCTTCCGTGCCGAGCTTTAAACATAGCTATTGGCTACCACTACTGATTAACGCTGCTCGGTGACCTCGCTGGCCATTAACGGCGCAGGCCCTGCCTGTGGAGACGATGCCACTACTTGGCTGGCAGCGTAGTAAACAATCGCCCCTAGCGCCGACCCAGTGAACCAACCATAATCGTAGAACCAGTTCATCGTGCCTGTCACCAGTGAGATCAAGGTGAGCAGTACCGGCACCCCAAACGCGACAAAACCGGCCAGGTTCACCGCTGGATAGGCGTGGTTGTCCAGATAAAGGCTCGGCACGTCCAAGCGCTGTTTTTTGATCAAAAAGTAGTCGACCGCCATGATGCCCGCTATGGGGCCGAGCAGGCTGGAGTAACCGAGCAGCCAGTTGGAGTACATCTGCTCGAGTGACACGCCCGGAGGAATCACACCTGCCTTTTGCAGCAGATCGTACCCCATCAGCAAAACGCCCACCGCCCCGGTCATCAGTACACCGCGGGTCTGGTTAATCAGTTTGGGCGCAATATTCTGGAAATCATTGGTTGGCGAAACAATATTCGACGCTGTGTTGGTGGAAATCGTGGCAATGATGATCAGCAGCATCGCCATGACGACCCAAAAGGGGCTATCGATATAGCCAATCAAACGCACCGGATCGGCAACGGTCTGGCCCACCAGCGTCTCAGACGCCGCGGTTAATACCACACCGAGGGCGGCAAAGAAGAACATCGTCAGCGGCAGCCCGATGATTTGGCCAGCAATCTGGTCTTTTTGGCTTTTGGCAAAACGGCTGAAGTCAGGAATATTCAGTGACAGGGTGGCCCAAAACCCCACCATGGCGGTCAAGCCCGCAAAGAAATAACCATAAACGGAAGCTCCCTCAGGGCGCGAAGGCGGCTGCGCCAGCAGCTCGGTCATCGACATATTCGGCCATGCCCATATCATCAACCCAACACCTACTGCCAACAGCAGCGGTGCGGCCAAGGTTTCCAGCCACTTGATTGATTCTGCCCCGCGAATCACCACATACAGGTTCATGGCACCGAACACGAAAAAGCCAATCACTTCCCCCACGCCGCCAAGCGCAGCCCAAGCGGGAATCAACTCAGACAACAGCAAGTGAATCGCCAGCCCACCGAACATGGTCTGAATACCAAACCAGCCACAGCCGACTAATGCCCGCACCAGGCAAGGCACATTGGACCCTAAGATACCGAAGGAGGAACGTAAAACGACGGGAAAGGGAATGCCAAATTTAGTGCCAGGAAAAGCGTTTAAGGTAAGCGGAATCAACACGATGATATTCGCTAATAGAATGGCAAACAGTGCCTCGCCAACGCTCAAGCCAAAGTAGGCGGTCAATACGCCGCCCAGCGTATAGGTGGGAACACAAATCGACATCCCGACCCACAGCGCCGCAATGTTCCACTTGCTCCAGGTGCGCTCGCTGGCCTGGGTAGGCGCAATATCCTCGTTGAAGCGAGGACTATTGCGCACATCCTCACCGACTTGAAGTTCAATCAACCCCTCTCTGTCGATCATCTGGGTTCTTGAGCCAGTCATTTTATTCTCCTCAGCAGCGATATTGCCGATCGCATTCACGGGTTCAGCTCTTGTTACAGCAATAAACATGCCTAAAAACAAAGCATGGCCGTTAACTTATTGAACCAAAAGCTGACTTAAATGGCAGACAGACAATCACTCCCCATTGAATTGTTATTGTTTTAATCAACACACACTAACTCCCCTAAAAAACATAGCTGGTTAAAAAAATAGCGCACCAAAAAGAAACGTTAAATTTCAGATAAACCATGAATAAATATACTAAGCGATTGATTTATAAAATAATAAATAAATCACCATTCATGTGCACGCATTCACCAAATGAGTAAAAGCAATGATAAAAAGCAATAATCCCATATAAAATCAATTAGTTAATAAAAACGAATACCCACAGTAAAAAAACCTTGAAAAGCGACTGCATAAGGGACTATGTTCAAAAAGCTGTCAAATATGACAACTTTACTCATAACAATAATCCGTCGGCATTTAGTCGATATCACTACACGCCAAGCAACCCACGCTAATGGCTCATCCATAGCGGCTCACAAACATTAGCAATACCTGATTACTGCGGACCGTTACTCACCACTAAAAACGAGCCAGCGGTTGGCGCGTAGGATACGAGAGGGCTTTTGTATGCAGAAAATGAAAATCGGCCTGATTCAAATGGGCCTAAAAACCAGTACAGATTTGGAACCGGCGGCGATTCGCGATGCCATGAACGAGGCGCACCTGCCGATGATTCAGCAAGCGGCTGAGCAAGGTGTGCAAGTACTGTGTTTCCAAGAAGTGTTCAACCAACCCTATTTTTGCCCCAGCCAGGATGGCAAATGGTACGCCGCCGCCGAGCGGGTGCCGGAAGGCCCCACCTGCCAAATGATGCAGAAGCTCGCGGCTGAGCACCGCATGGTCATTATCGTGCCCATCTTTGAGGAGACCGAGACCGGCGTTTACTACAACACGGCAGCGGTATTCGACGCCGACGGTAGCTATCTAGGCAAATACCACAAGACACACATTCCCCAAGTCGCTGGCTTTTGGGAAAAATTCTTCTTTAAGCCGGGCCAATCCAACTGGCCGGTGTTCGATACCGCCTACGGCAAGATCGGCGTGTACATCTGCTATGACCGCCACTTCCCTGAAGGCTGGCGAGCACTGGCCCTTAACGGTGCCGAAGTGATCTTCAACCCCTCCGCGACTGTGGCCGGGCTATCCCAATATTTATGGGAGCTTGAACAACCCGCCTCGGCCGCCGCTAACGGCTGCTTCATCGCTGCCATCAACCGCGTAGGCAGCGAAGCGCCTTGGAATATCGGCGACTTTTACGGCTCCAGCTACATCGTTAACCCACGCGGCAAGATCGAAGCCCAGGCCAGCGAAACGGAAGACGAGCTGCTGGTACACGAGATCGATTTAGACATGGTGCGCGAGGTGCGCAACAACTGGCAGTTCTTCCGTGACCGCCGCCCGGAAACCTATACCCGCTTAACCGACGGCGAATAAGCCCCTCAGTCAATTACCCCAGGAGCGAACCATGAGTTTATTGATCAAGGGCGGCACCGTCGTCACCCACGCCGACACCTACCGCGCTGACGTGCTCTGCGTCGATGGAAAAATCCACGCCATTGGCACTGACTTAGAAGTACCCGAGGGCTGCGAGACGGTGGATGCCAGCAACCAGTTGGTAATGCCCGGCGGTATCGATCCCCACACCCATATGCAGATGCCCTTCATGGGCGCGGTGGCCAGCGAAGATTTCTACACTGGCACCGCCGCGGCCATGGCGGGCGGGACCACCACTATTATCGATTTCGTGATTCCCAGCCCCGGCCAGTCGCTGTTGGAAGCCTTTGAGACCTGGCAGGGCTGGGCGGAAAAAGCAGCCACCGACTTCGCTTTCCACGTGGCGATTACCTGGTGGGATGAGAGCGTCAAAGAAGAGATGGGGACGCTGGTGCGGGAGCACGGCGTTAACAGCTTCAAGCACTTCATGGCCTACAAGGGCGCGATCATGGCCACCGACGATATCCTGGTGGAGAGTTTCTCGCGGTGTTTAGAGCTTGGGGCGATCCCCACGGTACACGCGGAAAACGGCGAGCTGGTCTACCACATGCAGCAAAAGCTGCTCGCCCAGGGGATGACCGGGCCGGAAGCACACCCGCTTTCCCGACCGCCCCAGGTGGAAGGCGAAGCCGCGAGCCGGGCGATTCGTATTGCCAGCACCCTGGGTGCTCCCGTTTACTTGGTACACGTATCCACCAAGGATGCAGTAGACGAAATCGCCTACGCGCGTCAGCAGGGCCATCCGGTGTTTGGCGAGTGCTTAGCGGGGCACCTGGTGATCGACGACAGCGTTTATCAGAATCCAGACTGGGCAACGGCGGCGGCCCATGTGATGAGCCCACCCTTCCGCCCCAAAGGCCATCAGGAAGCACTCTGGCACGGCCTACAATCTGGCAATCTGCAAACCACTGCCACCGATCACTGCTGCTTCTGTGAAGAGCAAAAGGCCGCAGGAAAAGACGACTTTACCAAGATCCCTAACGGCACCGCCGGAGTCGAAGACCGTTTGGCCGTGCTGTGGGACGAAGGCGTGAATACCGGCAAGCTCTCGCCTCAGGAGTTCGTCGCCGTCACCTCCACCAACACCGCCAAGATCTTCAACCTCTATCCACGTAAAGGCGCCATTCAAGTGGGCTCCGATGCCGATATCGTGGTGTGGGACCCGAACGGTACGCGCACGATCTCCGCTAAAACCCACCATCAGAACGTCGACTTCAACATCTTCGAGGGCAAAACGGTGCGCGGCATTGCTCGCCACACCATTAGCCAGGGCAAGTGGACATGGCGCGATGGCGAACTGCACGCAGAGCGCGGCGCAGGACGCTACTTGGAGCGCCCCGCCTACCCCGGTGTATTCGAGCTACTCGCCAAACGCGCCGAGCTGAATGCGCCAATGGCCGTTAAGCGCTAACCCCGGCCCTCATCAAGAACAGAGCAATGGAGAAACGACCGTGACCCATTCACTTGATCATCTGCCCAGCGCAAAAGAGGTCGGCACCTACGACCCAGCGTCGCTGGCACATAATTTCAGCGACCTTCATCCACCGCTGACGCCGCGCCAGGCCATCATCGAAAGCCAGCGCTGCCTCTACTGTTATGACGCGCCCTGCGTCGAGGCCTGCCCGTCGGACATTGATATCCCGAGCTTTATTCGCCAAATCAGCGACAGCAACATCAACGGTGCAGCGCAAACCATTCTTGAAGCCAATATCCTGGGCGGCAGTTGCGCACGGGTGTGCCCCACCGAAATTCTCTGCGAGCGCAGCTGCGTGCGTAACCACGACGCCGAGTGTCAGCCTGTATTAATTGGCCTGCTCCAGCGCCACGCTACTGACCATATGCAGTTTGATAGCCACCCCTTTAAGCGCGCCGCCAGCACTGGCCGCCACATCGCCGTAGTAGGTGCCGGGCCTGCCGGGCTCTCCTGCGCCCATCGCCTGGCGATGCTGGGCCACCAAGTAACGATTTTTGAAGCCGAGCAAAAGCCCGGCGGGCTCAACGAGTACGGCATCGCCCGCTACAAAATGACCGATGACTTTGCCCGCAAGGAAGTTGAGTTTTTACTGGAGGTCGGCGGCATTGACCTCCAGTATAGCCAGCGGCTCGGGTATAACCTCGAGCTTTCCACGCTGCATCAGCAGTATGACAGCGTGTTTCTCGGTTTAGGCCTGGGTGCCAGCCGCGCCCTGGGCCTAACCGGCGAAGAGGCGCCGGGTCTGATGCCCGCGGTGGACTACATCAAAACCCTGCGTCAAACCGATGACCTGGGCAGCCTCACCGTGGCCAAACGCTGCATTGTGATTGGTGCAGGCAATACTGCGATCGATATGGCAACGCAAATGGCTCGCCTGGGCGCCACCGAAGTCACGCTGGTCTATCGGCGTGGCATTGAGGCGATGTCCGCCACTGACCACGAGCAGGAGATCGCCAAAGCCAACGGTGTACGCATGGTGACCTGGGCGCAGCCCGATGAAATCTTGCTGGATGACCAGGGCCGCGTCGCGGGCATGCGCTTTGCCAAGACCATTGAGCAAGCGGGCCAATTATCCTCGACGGGCGAAACGATTGAGATTGCCGCCGACGCCATCTTCAAAGCCATAGGCCAACGCTTTGATAACACCAGCCTCGCTGATGCCACCGCCGCCGAGTTAGCCCGGGACGGCGAGCGCATTCATGTCGATGGAAGGTTCCGCACCTCGCTACCCAATGTTTATGCCGGTGGCGACTGTGTGAAACCCGGCCAGGATCTCACCGTACAAGCCGTGCAGCACGGCAAGCTGGCGGCTCACGCCATCCATCAAGCGCTCGCCGCCCAGCAGGAGGCCGCATGAACACCACGCCTTTCAACACCCTCTATTTTCCAGGCAAGAAAAACAGCGGCGACAGCGTGGTGAACGGCGTTGATCTGTCGGTGAATTTTGCCGGTATCAAAGCGCCTAACCCATTCTGGCTAGCCTCTGCACCGCCCACCGATAAAGCCTACAACGTGGTGCGCGCCTATGAAGCGGGCTGGGGCGGCGTGGTTTGGAAAACCCTCGGTGAAGAGCCACCGGCGGTCAACGTCTCCTCACGCTATTCGGCCCACTACGGTAAGAACCGTGAGGTGATCGGCTTTAACAATATCGAGCTGATTACCGACCGTTCGCTGGAGATCAACCTTCAAGAGATCACCCAGGTGAAGAAGGATTGGCCCGACCGTGCGCTAATTGTCTCCATCATGGTGCCCTGTAATGAAGAGGCCTGGGCCTACATTCTGCCGCTGGTGGAAGCTACCGGCGCAGATGGCATTGAGCTCAACTTAGGTTGCCCTCACGGCATGCCGGAGCGTGGCATGGGCGCGGCAGTAGGCCAAAACCCTGACCTGATCGAGAAAGTCACCTACTGGTGTAAAAAGCACTACTCGAAGCCAGTGATTGTAAAACTCACCCCCAACATCACCGATATTCGCGTAGGCGCTCAGGCAGCCTTGCGAGGTGGCGCCGATGCGGTGTCGCTGATTAACACCATCAATTCGATCACCAGTATCGATCTGGACAACATGGTCGCCAAACCCACCGTTGGCCATCAGAGCACCCACGGCGGTTACTGCGGGAGTGCCGTCAAACCTATTGCGATGAATATGGTGGCGGAAATTGCCCGTGATCCGGCCACACCTACACTGCCGATTTCCGGCATTGGCGGCATTTCCACCTGGCGGGATGCGGCGGAATTTATCGCCCTCGGTTCAGGCAGCGTACAGGTGTGCACGGCCGCGATGCTTAACGGCTTTCGCATTGTGGAGGAGATGAAAGATGGCCTCTCCCGCTGGATGGCGGAAAAAGGTTACGACTCAATAGAGGCATTTTCCCGCAAGGCGATCCCGCAAACCACCGACTGGAAGCATCTGGATATCAACTTCAAGACCATCGCCCATATCAACCAGGATTTGTGCATCGAGTGTGGCCGCTGCTATATCGCCTGTGAGGACACGTCCCACCAGTCGATTGCCAAACTCACCGAGCAGGACGGCGCACGCCGCTACGAGGTGATTGAAGAAGAGTGTGTAGGCTGCAACCTATGTCAGATCACCTGCCCAGTGGAGAACTGCATCACCATGGTGCCTCAAGAAACAGGTCAACCCTTTCTGGCCTGGGATAACGACCCACGTAACCCTTTCCGGGTCGCCTCTTAACCACCCACGGTTATCACTGTAACGGCCGCCTCCCTTGAAGGAGGCGGTCGCGTTTTCCGCAACGCATCGTTCCTTATGCTAAACGAGACAACGACACGGCTTGCTGCGATGATGAGAAACTATTGCATATAGAATATTTTCTCATAAAAGGAATAGCTATGACGTCTAAGCTTCTCTCCACAGCACTCTCCACAACACTCGTCGCTACTGCCACCACTACGCTGCTTTTTTCAGCTGTCAGCGCCGCTGCCGACCAGCGTATAGCCACCTTCGATCTAGGCAGCCTGGACACCCTGGATGCGCTTGGCCTTAGCGAGCAGGTGGTGGGCGTGCCAAAAGCCAGCTTGCCGAACTACCTGGAACAGTACGCAGCAGAGACATACACCGATATTGGCGGCCTGCGCTCGCCGGATATGGACGCCATCAGCGAAAGCGAACCTAGCCTGATTCTCTACACCGGTCGCCAGGGCGATTGGGAAGCCGAACTTGGCGACATCGCACCACTGCTTAACACCAGCCTGCAAGGTGACGACTACTTGGCCGCTTTTGACGCCAATGTGCGCGAACTGGCCGGCCGATTAGACGCGGATAGCCAAGCGGAAGAGGCGCTTAAAATCCTGCACGCCGAAATTGGGTCCCAGCGAGAAGCACTTAGTAATGCACCTCAAACGCTGGTGGTGACCCACAACGGCGGTAATCTGATGCTGAATCAGCACCCGGTCGTCCACGACATGCTGGGCGTAGACGCACTCGAAATGCCAGATAGCGTAACGAGCGAAACCCGTGGCACCCGCACCTTTACGCCGCTTTCTGCTGATGCCATTGCCGAAATCAATCCAGACGTGGTGCTGGTGGTTGACCGCAGCGCTGCGATCGGCGATGAACCTGCCGATGCTGACAGCCTAAGCCAAACACTTTCAGACGCCGGTGCCAAAAACGCGCGGGTAGTGATGCTGACACCCGCGCTGTGGTACCTCTCTGGCGGCGGCCTGCAGAGCCTGCGCCTACAGATTGAAGAAGTCGCCGCGGCGCTGAATTAACCCTGGTTAATCCGCATGAATCTTGATCCGGTAGAGCACGCAGTAGACCACCGGCAGTACCACCAGCGTTAACAGCGTGGCAACGCCCAGGCCTCCAATCAGCGCCACTGCCATGCTGGCGAAGAAGGCATCGCTGATCAGCGGAATCATCCCCAGCATGGTGGTCAGCGCCGCCATCGATACCGGACGTACACGGCTCACCGCTGCGCGCACTACCGCATGATAGCGATCCTGATGCAGCGGCAATTGCACGTTGATCTCCTCCACCAGCACGATGGCATTTTTGATCACCATGCCGATCAAGCTCAGCGTGCCCAGCAAGGCCATGAACGAGAACGGCAAGCCGGTGAGCAGCAGCGCGCCGACAACACCGATAATCGTCAACGGTACCAGCGACCAAATCGCCAACGGTTGGCGGAAGTTATTGAACAGCACCACGGTAAGGATGAACATCATCACGATGCCCAGCGGCAGCGAGGAAAACAGCCCGCTTTGCGCTTCGCCAGCGGTCTCGAACTCGCCGCCCCACTCCAGGCGATAGCCGGGGGGCAGCTCCAGCGCTTCTACCTGAGGGCGAATCTCCGCCAATACGCTAGCGGCGGTCACCCCGCTTAACGGGTCCGGCTCACCGTACACGGCCAGCATGCGTTCCCGGTTACGACGCATGATCAGCGGATCCGCGGCCCGGGTGGTGATGTCGCTGATCACTTGGTCGGCGGTGATATAGCGGCCCTGCTCTTCGCTCCAGACATTGAGCGAGCCCAGGTTATCCACATCGTGACGCTGCTCGGGAATCGCTCGCGCCACCATGGGAATCAGGTCGCTGCCATCGCGATAAACGCCTACCTGGCTGCCGCTGGTACTCAGTGCGAGCGTAGCGGCCAGGCCTTCGCGGGTAACACCCAACCGGCGGGCGGTGTCCTCCATGAATACCGGTTCGATCGCCTGTACCCGGTTTCGCCAGCTGGTGCGCACGCTGGTCATGTTGGCCGTCTCGCGGAACATAGCCTCCACCTGATCGCCCAGCTGGCGCAGTACTTCCGGGTCGCTGCCGTAGAAACGCGCTTCCAGCTTGGCTTTCGGCGCGGGGCCCACTTCCAGCGGAGCAATCTTGTAGTCGATATCGCTATGGTCGCGTTCCAGTACCCTTTCAACGTCGGCCATGCGCTCGCGCTGAGTCGCTTTATCGTCGGTTTCGATAATGAGCTGTGCATAGCTGGCGTAGCGGTCTTCCGGCGAGTAAGTGAGGGTAAAACGCTGGGATCCGCCGCCCACGGTGGTGGTGAGATGGCGAATGCCCGGCATCTCCATCACGCTCGTTTCCAACTCGCTAACGCGGCGCTGAGTCTCGAGGATATCGGTGCCTTCCGGCGTGCGGTAATCGACAAAAAAGATGGGGGTGTTCGAGGCCGGAAAGAAGGCATTTTTAACTGAACCAAAACCGAACAACGCGCCCGCCAATATTGCTACCACTAGCACCAACGTCACCCAACGCCAGCGTATGCCGGCAACGATGACACGGCCGACCAGGCGATAAACAACGCCTTTGTAGGGGTCCTCTTGACCATCGCCAGGTGCGATATTGCGAAAAAACAGCTTAAAGTAGAAAGGCGTTAACGTTAGCGCGGTAATCCAGCTCAGCAGCAGCGAATAGAGCAGGACAAAAAACAGCGAACCGATAAATTCACCGGTGGTGTCTGGCGACAGACCGATAGGCGCAAAGGCAGCAATCGCGATCAGCGTGGCGGCCAGCAACGGCCAGGCGTTTTGCCGCACTACCTGATGGGCCGAATCACGAATCGAGCTGCCACGCTTTAGGCCCACCAGCATCCCTTCGGTCACCACGATGGCATTATCGACCAACATACCGAGGGCGATAATCAGCGCCCCAAGGGAGATCTTTTCCAGCTGCAGACCATGAAAGCGCATCAGCATAAAGGTGCCGATAATGGTGATCAGCAGAATAAAGCCCATCAACAGACCGCTGCGCCAGCCCATAAACAGCATCAACACCACGATGACAATGGCCACCGCCTGGATCAGGCTCACCAGAAAGCCGGAGACCGCCTCATCCACGACTTGGGGCTGGTTGTAGACGATATTCAGCTCCATGCCCAGCGGCGTACGGGCTTGAAGTTGATCCAATCGTTGCTGCAGTTGTTCACCGACCGCCACAACATTCACACCGCTTTCAAACGAAACGCCCAACGATATGGCCGGCCTACCCATATCACGATAGAGCTGCTGGGGCTGCTCCGTCAGCTCTCGGCTTACATCGGCAATATCGCTCAGCCGCACCAGTTCACCGTCACCTTCGCTGACGATGAGCGCGCGCAGGTCATCGATATTTGCGGCACTGCCCGTTGGGGTAATACGAAAACGGCGACCATCCTGCTTGAGATGCCCCGCATCGGCCACGGCATTCTGGGTATCCAACAATTGCTGGAGCCGGGTGAGCGGTATATTTAACGCCCGCAGGCGCTCACGGTCGACTTCGATGTAGATGCGCTCTTCATGCTCACCGCCCAGCGAGACTTTCTCGACGCCTTCCACCAGGGTCAGCTCGCGCTTGAGAAAGTCGGCATGATCGGCCAGATCAGGCATGCTGTAGCCTTCGCCGGTCAGGTTGACCATAAAGCCAAAGACATCGCCAAAGTCGTCATTGACGCGGGATCGGCTGGCCCCCGGCGGCAATGCGGCCTGGGCATCCTGCACCTTGCGACGCAGTGAATCCCATAGCTGCTCAAGCTCTTCGTTCTGAACCGTACTCTCCAGCTCAACGGTAATTTGCGAAAGGCCGTCGGAACTCACCGAGCTCACTCGCTTAATCGACGACATCTCTTGAATCGACTCTTCCAGCGTCGAGGTGACTTCCTGCTCGACCTCTTCAGGCGTCGCGCCGGGGTACTGTGTGGTGATGAGGGCATTGCGGATGGTGAATTCGGGGAACTCCAGCTGGCCCATGCCTAAAAATGACAGCGCGCCACCGGCCAGCAGCACTACGGTCATTAAATAACTGGCCGCCCGGTGGCGTAAAAAGTAGTCGACCATCTTACAGCCCCTGCTCTTTTTCCCACGGTGTGACGTTGGTATTCGCCGTTATACGGTGAGCACCGGCCGCCACGACACGATCGCCCGCCGTCAAATCGCCGCTAACTTCCAACCCATTCGACGTTAATGCCCCGACACTCACCGGCACTGCCTCTACATGTTCTGAACCGGTATAACGCCATACCAGCGCTTGATTAGCGTCTTCACCCGCATAGCTCACGGCTTCAGGCGGCAGGTGCCAAACCGGCGTAGCGTGGTCGGATTGCAGCGCACTTAAATCCAGTCGCACGTTGGCACTCATACCATCCAGTAGGGTGATATCGTCGGGCTGAGGGAGTGTCAGCGTGACTTCATAAGCCAAGCTCTGCGCGCTGGCTTGTGTGGTATAGGACGCTAACTGGGCGAGATAGGGCTTATCGCTGTTGCCAAAGCGTACTTCATACGCCAGCTCATCACCGAAGGGGGTGCCGTTGCTGCGCGGCATGCGCTGAACAATCTGCTCGGGCAGATGAAACACTACATCCAGTTGGCCGGGCTGTTGAATGACCGCGACGGTTTCCTGCACTTGAACAATCTGGCGGTTATCTACCGGCACCTGGGCAATCACGCCATCGTAGGGTGCGCGCAGTTGCGTATGCGTCACCTGCTCTTCGGCCTGCTCAAACGTTGCGCGGGCTGCCCGCCATTCGCTTTCCGCTTCATCAAACCGGGATTGGCTGACCGCCCCGCGCTCGAGGGTATAGCGCATGCGCTCCAGGTTGGCCTTGGCGAGCTCCAGGCGCGAGCGGGCGCTATCGAGTTCGCTTTGCGCGTTACGGTTGTCAATTCGAGCGAGTACCTCGCCCTCGCTCACCCGCTGTCCGGGGCTGACATTGAGCTCCAGCAACTCGCCTGCCATACGAAATGACAGATTGCTACGCGTGGTGGCTTCCACACGCGCCGGGAATTGCCGCAGGGCAGTAGCATTGGCCGACTGTAAGGTCATCAATTTCACCGGCCTGGCCGTGTCGGTGGACTGCGCCTGGGGTTGATCGCAGCCCATCAGCATAAGCAGCACCAGTGCGGCGGGCAGGAAACGAAGAAGGGTAACGGGCACGGCAGGCTCCTTGAGGACGATCAATGCAGCGTTGCAAACCTGAATTCAAGCAATAAGGGGCGTAGTATACATTTCACTGACATTCATGAATGTCAGTGAAATGTATACTAATCACCATCCGGCGACTTTGCTATCGATCAGTGCCAAAATACGGCCAATCTATTAAGAGGAGGCGCTATGTCCCGTCGTAAGGCCGACGCTGAACGCACTCGAGAAACGATCCTGGATGCGGCTGAGACCACCTTCTTAGCCCAGGGTGTATCGCGCACGACCCTGGCCCATATTGCCGAGGCGGCGGGCGTGACGAGGGGCGCCATTTATTGGCACTTTGAAGATAAAGCAGCGGTATTCAATGCGCTCTTGGAGCGGGTACGTATCCCTTTAGATGAAATCGTCGATGATACAACCCAGCGCCTTGGTGCAACGCCAGTGGCCTGTTTAAGCGAGATTGCCCAGCGTTCGCTGGCAGGCATCTGCCATGACCTGCCATTGCAGCGGGCCGCCACCATCGTGCTGCACCGCTGCGAGAAACTGGAAGATGATCACCCGCGCATCAGCATGATCACCCGCCTTTCAGAGCACGCTGAAGTACAGGTAGAACGTCTGTTTGAACAAACACAACTGGCAGGCCAATTGCGTGCGGGGCTCTCCCCCACCAGCGCGCGCCGCCAGTTTCATGGCTTTTTGATTGGCGTCTGCTTTGACTGGCTGCAAGACCCACAGCAGTACTCACTAGCAGAGGAGTGCGACGCTATCGTCGAAACGTTAATGCGCGGGTTGTTAGTGGAAAACAGTCCTAATAAATAAAGCAAACTTGGCATGCCGGTTGCTTATATTTTCAAGAGAACCGTTTTCAACCGGAGCCTGCCATGAACCAATCGGATTACCCGCTCAGCGAAGTCCCTACCCGTGCCCGCAAAGGGTTACTCTCCACGTCAGCCGTACTGCTCGGCTTTACTTTTTTCACCGCGACCATGTGGGCCGGTGGCACGTTAGGCCAAGCGTTTCCGATTGGCCAACTGCTCTGGATCATACTGATTGGTAACCTGTTGCTGGGAACGTATGCGGCAGCCCTTGCTTATATCGCCTGTAAAAGCGGGCTTAATTCGGTGCTGATGGGGCGCTTCTGCTTTGGCGAGAAGGGCAGCAAACTTTCTGATTTTATCCTCGGCTTTACCCAGATTGGCTGGTACGCCTGGGGCACAGCGACCATCGCGCTGGTACTGGTACGCACCACGGGGATGCCTGAATGGCTGGAAATCCCCTTAATGGTGCTTTTTGGTTTTGGTTTTTGTATCACCGCAATGATTGGTTATAAGGGCATGGACTGGCTTTCGCGCGTTGCCGTCCCCGCCATGATGCTGTTTATTCTGATTAGCCTGTTCACTGGGTTGGTGGATATCCGCGGGTTTACAGGACTAAGCCAGCAAACGCCTACGGAAAGTATGGGCGTGGCGGCCGCAGTGACTGTCATCATCGGCACGTTTATCAGCGGCGGCACCCAAGCCACTAATTGGAGCCGCTTCGCCAAAACGCCGAAAATTGCCGTCATCGCGACCCTGGCAGCGTTTTTTGTGGGGAACGGTTTAATGGTGCTCACTGGTGCACTTGGCACCATGATTTACCAGCAGGCGGATATTGTCGATGTGCTGATTGCCCAGGGCTTTGTCACCATCGCCGTGCTGATGCTGTTTCTAAATATCTGGACCACCCAGGACAACACCATCTACAACTTCGCCGTGGCGGGCTGCAATTTACTGCGTACCGAAAAACGCCGGTTGGTGACGGTGGGCGGCGCAGCGATTGGCACCGTGCTCGCGGTAGGCGGCATGTACAACCTGCTTATTCCGTTTCTGGTGCTACTCGGCACGTTTATTCCGCCTATGGGTGGGGTCATCATGGCGGACTTCTGGCTCAAGCATAAAGGCCGTTACCCCGCTTTGGATACCGCTCAACTGCCTGACTTCAACCGCAGAGGGCTGGCTGCCTATGCGCTGGGTGCCGGGGCTGCCTACTTTTCCCCGTTACTACCGCCATTGGTAGGGGTCGCGATGGCAGCGGGCAGCTACGCCGTGCTGCTGCGTTTAAACCACGCTACGCTGAGCGATACACTTCCTTCACCCGCTAAACAATAAGTGAACCCTTTTTCATATGCCCATGCAGATCATTAACGCCCGCCTACGCCAGCGCCCAGAGCTTTATCGGCTGGAAATTGAGAACGGCACGTTCACCGCCATCACCGCACAAGATGCACCACAAACAGCGAGCGCGGGGCAGATTGATGCAGGCGCTAAGCTCGTCTGCGCGCCTTTTATCGAGCCCCATATTCATTTAGACGCAGCCCTCACCGCGGGTGAGCCCAGTTGGAACCAAAGCGGCACGCTGTTTGAAGGCATTGAGCGCTGGAGCGAGCGCAAACCCATGCTCACCGAAGCCGATATTCGCGAGCGCGCTCTGAAAACGCTTAATTTATTAATCGGCAACGGCGTTCAGTTCGTGCGCACCCACGCTGACACCAGCGACCCAAGCCTGATTGGCCTTAAAACGCTGTGTACCTTGCGGGATGAACTGAAGGATAAAATCGATATTCAAGTAGTCGCCTTTCCGCAAGATGGCCTGCTCTCCTACCCCGGCGGAGAAAAGCTAATGGAGGAGGCACTGGAATTCGGTGCCGACGTCGTGGGCGGCATCCCCCATTTCGAATACACCCGAGAACTGGGCGTGGCGTCCATGAAGCGGGTAATCGAACTTGCGATCAAGTACGACCGCTTGGTGGATGTGCACTGCGACGAGATCGACGACCCCAATTCGCGCTTTCTTGAAGTACTGGCCTGTGAAGCGCTATTTAATGATTTGGGCAGCCGCGTGACCGCAAGCCACACCACGGCGATGCACTCTTACGATAACGCCTACTGCTCCAAGCTGTTTCTGCTGCTCAAGCGCTCGGGCATTAATTTCGTTTCTTGCCCCACCGAAAGTATTCATTTGCAAGGGCGCTTCGACACCTACCCCAAACGGCGCGGCGTCACACGGGTAAAGGAACTCAACGAAGCGGGTATCAACGTCTGCTTTGCTGAAGACTCCATTTTTGATCCCTGGTATTCGTTGGGAAATGGCAAGCTCTTACGCACGTTGGATTTCGGCCTGCATATCTGCCAAATGATGGGTTATCAGGATTTCAGTCAGGCGCTTTCGCTGATTACTGACAATAGCGCTCGCACGCTTAACATCGAAGAACGCTACGGCATTGAGGTGGGCAAACCGGCCAGCTTCAACCTGCTGGAGGGGGAAGATGATTACAGCGTGCTGCGCAATCAAGGCGAGGTGCTGCTTTCGGTGCGCCACGGCGAGATCATCATGCAGCGCGACCCCGCCAAAATAACCACACCGCCTTGGCTCGGCTTTTAGAATAAGCGTAAAATGGTTGGGCTGATATTCAGCAAAGTTCTCAGGGCGGGGTGAAAGTCCCCACCGGCGGTGATACGGCCTTTGAACCAGGCCGCTAAGCCCGCGAGCGCTCAAGCAAGCAATTGCTTGAGGTCAGCAGATTCGGTGAGAAACCGAAGCCGACGGTGATAGTCCGGATGAAAGAGAACGGCACCTTAGACACGCAACGTTAACAGTGGCTGATGCCATCTGTTACGGCTGCCTGACGACCGGTTCCGCGTGCCCTGATTCTGGTACACCTTAGCCAAGAGAATGACCATGAATCAGACATTTCCGCTGACACTTTCTACCCACACCACGTCTCAACGCATCGCGTTTATTCAAGGCCACTGGCATCAGGATATCGTCGAGAAGGCCTATGAAGCCTTTATTGCTGAAGTAGAACGCTGTGGGCTTAACGCCGAACAAGTAGACACCTTCACCGTTTCAGGTGCTTACGAAATTCCCTTGCAAGCCAAGATCCTCGCTCAAAGTGGCCGCTATG
Organism: Halomonas sp. MES3-P3E; assembly: GCF_002836035.1. Classification (NCBI taxonomy): domain Bacteria; kingdom Pseudomonadati; phylum Pseudomonadota; class Gammaproteobacteria; order Oceanospirillales; family Halomonadaceae; genus Halomonas; species Halomonas sp. MES3-P3E. Next base: position 127,064 of record NZ_PJBT01000193.1, read on the forward strand.
GCGCCATTGTAGGGGCTGGCTTTGTGGTCGATGGCGGCATTTATCGCCACGACTTTGTCGCCCATGCGGTGATTGATGGCTTGATGCGGGTGCAGCTAGACACGCAAGTGCCGGTGATCTCGGCAGTATTAACACCGCACCACTTCCATGAGCACGCCACGCATCACGACTTCTACATACAACACTTTGTTACCAAAGGGAAAGAAGCCGCCCAGGCGTGCCTGAACACAATGGAAAACCTGCATAGAGCGCGCAAGCTAAGCGAGGCTTGATGCACTGCAGCTCAGGCTCGGCTAGGTGCCGAGCCTGAGCTGCTTAACTCACTTCAAATCAAACAAGTAACCATAAAACGCCGTATTACGCTGCCAGCCCAATGATTCATAAAGGTGCTGGGCACGCTCGTTCTCTACCTGCGTCATTAATATCAAGCGTGCTACGCCATGCTCTTTGGCGAGTTTTGTAGCGGCTTCCATTAACGCCCTTCCCGTGCCCTTATCGCGAGACTCTGGAAGCACAAAAAGATCATTTAGCGTCCAGCGCGCGTTTAAGCCTACCGTGGAAACCCCAGGGTAAAGCTGAACAAAGCCAGTAAGCCGACCATTCTCACTCTCACTAACGAGAATGCGTGAATCCGCCTGCCCAAATCGTTGGCGCAAAAAGGCACGAGCGGCCTCCGCATTACTAGGCTGAGCGTAGAACTGCCGATAACCATCTAGCAGCTCCGTTAGCGTATCAAGATCATTAATCGTGGCAGGGCGAACAAATGTCATACTCATCTCCAGGCTCGTTTGCTATCACGCCAATCACGTTATAGTGAGTTAACACCTAATTGCTAACTGAAAACAGCTTTTATCACCTGCTAAGGAATTGCTCTATGTCCGACTTTATCGCCCCTGATGGTCATCCCCGCTGCCTATGGTGTGGGGGCGCGGCGGAGTTTTTGCCTTACCATGACAACGAGTGGGGCTTTCCAGTGGCTAACGACCAGCGGCTGTTCGAGAAGCTGTGCCTGGAGAGTTTTCAGTCGGGGTTGAGTTGGCGCACCATTCTCAATAAACGCGAGAACTTCCGCGCCGCTTTTCACCATTTCGATTTTCATCAGGTTGCCCGGTTTGGCGAAGACGATGTGCAGCAATTGCTGCAGAACGCAGGCATTATTCGCCATCGCGGAAAAATCGAAGCGGTCATTAATAATGCTTTAAGAGCGCAAGAAATGGTCGAACAGGAAGGCTCGTTAGCCGCGTTCTTCTGGCGTTTCGAGCCAGACGCCGACTCCCTCCCCCCGCCGCAAACCCAGGTCACCTCGCCTGAATCCATCGCTCTATCCAAAGCGTTAAAAAAGCGCGGTTGGAAATTCGTTGGCCCAACAACCGCTTTTGCCTTTATGCAGGCGATGGGGCTAGTCAATGATCACTCGCTAAACTGCATCACCCGCGTGCAGGTTGCACAGGCGCGGCAGCAATTTAAGCGGCCGATATAAAAAAACAGTGATAGGGTATGGCTTTTGACACGCTTATCAATAAACCGAACAGCAAGGGGACAACACGTTCCCAATGGGGTCAACGTGGTTCAATCATTCTCTTCGCATACAGAATCCCGCACCTCACGATATAAAGCTTGGAGTGTGCATATATTCACCGCCAGCGGTGTACTACTCGGCACCATGGCACTGCTTGCACTAGTCGATAATAATCCCGTCGCCTGCCTCCTCTGGCTGGGTGCTGCGATGATGATTGATGGTATCGATGGCACTCTGGCGCGCAAGTATGAAGTGAAGACGATACTGCCCCACTTCGATGGCTCAACGCTCGATATGGTCATTGATTACCTGACCTGGGCCTTTATTCCTGCCCTCTTTATCTACTACTTTATTGAACTGCCGCCCTATTTTGCACTGCTCTCAGTGTTCATTATTCTGCTGTCGTCGATGTTCTGTTTCTGCAATGTCGATATGAAAAGCCAGGACAACTACTTCGTTGGCTTTCCAGCCGCCTGGAACATCACCGCCGCCTATTTTTACATTATTGATTTACCGCCTTTTATTACCTTTGCCACTATTGTTGTTCTTGCCATTCTCACCGTAACTAAAATGAAGTTTCTTCACCCCTTTCGCGTGCGCTTGTTCATGCCACTCAATATCGCAGTCACACTGCTATGGTGCGTGTGTGCGACGTCACTGATACTTTCCAGCCCTGAGCACACCGTATGGGCCGTATGGGGGTGGGGAATTGCCTCTGTTTACTTCGCCGGTATGTGCCTATGGCGCACGGCGCAAGAGTGGTTTGATTGAACTAGCCAAACGACAGCAGCAAGGAGCATGGACGATGTCACTGACCCCGCGGCAACAGAAGAAATTCAGGGCGCTAGCGGCAGATATCGAAGGAATCGATGTCGAGGTTTACCAGCGCTTCGAGCGCGACCCACTGGAGCCCATCATCGGCCTTGGCAAGCCGAACCTGCGCATTGGCTTTTTCGGACGCGACCCAGGGCGCGATGAGGTTCGCCATGGCGAACCCTTTATCGGCGCTGGTGGGCAGTTGGTCAGAAAGGCGCTGTATGAGCACCTTTATGATGAAAAAATGCCTGACTTCGAGGCCTCGAGCGCCGTGGGAGAGCACTTTTTCTGGATCAACACCGTGCCTTACAAGCCCGTCGGCAATAAAGCGTGGTCCATGAAGGTTAAGCGCCACTTTCATGGCCTGATGAACGAAGTACTGATCTCCCGCTGGGAAGGGCGAACCCTAATCACCCTGGGTCGAGAAGCCTTCCTGTGGTTCGGTATCGGCCGCTCAAAGGAGGAGCGTGCACGCCTGGAGGCGTTCTGGAAGCGCGAGGACCGCTTTGAAAGTAGTATTGAAGTAACACTGGAGGATGATCGGGGCGAAGCACAAACCTTTACACTCTATCCGCTGCCTCACCCTTCTCCGCTCAATCAGACTTGGTATTCCCGCTTTCCAGGCCTCTTAACGCAGCGCTTAGAGCAGTTAGATGTGCGCCAGGACAACCTCGCCTTGTAAGGCTTGCGGCTGATCCTCATCCCAGCACGGCTGCATGCGCCTGCGCTTCATCCACCATCTCGTTGGCAAGCTCGCCCACCGTACGCACGGCTTCTTCAATAGCGGGTGTTAGCGTAAACGCATAATTAAGGCGCAGGCACTGGCGAAACTTACCCGAGGCTGAAAACAGCGACCCCGGTGCTACGTGGATCGCACGCTGCGCCAAGCGCTGGTTGAGTCGTACACAGTCCACCGCAGCGGGCAGTTCTACCCAAAGTAAAAAACTGCCTTGTGGGTAGCTGATGCCTGCCCCCTGGGGGAAGTAGCGCTGCACCCAACTGATCATGATATCGCGCTGGCGCTGATACTGGCGGGTGGCGTAACGGACGTGACGCTCGTAATGCCCTTTGGCGACGAACTCCGCCACTGCCAGCTGCGGCAGCGTGGCTGAGGCGCCAGTAGAGACGTACTTCATATGCAACGCTTGGTCGCGATAGCGGCCCGGCGCCAGCCAGCCCACCCGCAAACCAGGCCCCACCGTTTTAGAAAAGCCGCTGCACAGCATCACGCGCCCATCGTCATCAAAGGATTTAACGGTGCGCGGTCTGGGCAGCGAGAATGACAAATCGCCGTAGATATCATCTTCAATAATCGCCACATCAAAACGCTGAGCGAGCTGAAACAGCGCCCGTTTACGTGCCTCACTCATGGTGTAGCCCAGTGGGTTGTTGTAGGTCGGCGTGACTTGTATCGCGCGGATCGGCCACTGCTCAAGCGCCAACTCCAGGGCTTCCAGGCTGATACCGGTTTGTGGGTCGGTGGGAATTTCCAGCGCTTTCAAGCCGTTGGCTTTAAGGATCTGCATGGTGCCGTAAAAGCTGGGCGAGTCAACGGCCACCACATCGCCGGGCTGAGTAAGGGTGCGCAGGGAAATGGCCAGCGCCTCTTGGCAACCGGTGGTAATCACAATGTCATCCGGGTGCAGCAGGCAGCCCGAGGCAATGGCCAATCGCGCCACCTGCTGTCGCAGCTCAGGGCTACCGCTTAGCTTGTCGTAGTTGAACCCGTGCAGGTCATTACTGCGATGCAGGCCAGCGAGGATTTTCGACAACGGCCGCAGCGTTTCGTACTCAAAATTCGGTACACCACGCCCAAGCAGCAGCCGCTCGTCATCTCGCTGGGTGGCGACGAGTTCAAGCACCTGATCCCATTGGGAAACATCCAATGGGCGCTGCGCTGGCCGGGAGACAGAGGGCAGCACCGCTGGCGCCCGGCTTGGCAGTACGAAGTAGCCGGATTTTGGTCGAGACTCGATCAATGCAACGTCCATCAGTTGCCGATAGGCCTCCTGAGCCGTCGAAATGCTGACGTCTAGTTCCTGACAAACCGCACGAATAGAGGGCAGGCGATCACCCACACGGTAAATACCGTGCTCTATACGCTCCCGCAAAATGGTAGCAACCTCTTCGTAGCGCGTCATGACACTCTCCCACCCCCAGCCTGAAAGCAATACAGATGAACTCTTAAGCGACCATACAGAGATATAACACAGCCATCTGTATCCTTAAAATAATAATACCTATATCTGTATCCAGGGAATAGCACTGAGTAATCTGGTGGGACACCTAACACGGAGGATTCGCCATGCCACGCTTTAGCCTCACCCAGCTTCGCTTTCAGTTACAAAGCTACCGCCAGTATCGCCGCAGCCGCCGCCAGTTACTGGCGCTTGATGACCGGCTGCTTGACGATATAGGCATTAACCGTACACAGGCGTTAAAAGAGGGCCATAAAGCCTTTTGGAAACATTCAACCTTTAAGAAGGGGACAAATGAAGAGCGCTAAGTGGCAGGGGCGTTGAACATTAATAATGTTCAACGCCCCTTTTCGAGAACAAATAACCTCTTACGCTAGTAATCTATGTAGCGATGCCTGCGATCGCTAGCATTAGGCGATGGAAACGTCTTTGGAGAGATAGACATCCTGAATGGCGTGCAGTAGGTCAACGCCTTCCTGCATCGGCTTCTGGAACGCCTTGCGCCCGGAAATCAGGCCCATGCCCCCGGCACGCTTATTGATCACCGCCGTGCGAACTGCCTCACCCAGGTCAGAATGCCCTTTAGAGCCCCCGCCGGAGTTGATCAACCCGGCGCGTCCCATAAAGCAGTTAGCTACCTGGTAACGAGCCAGGTCGATCGGGTGATCAGACGTCAGCTTGCTGTAAACATCATCGTGGGTATGGCCGAAACCAACGGCTTTGTAGCCGCCATTATTTTCAGGCAATTTCTGTTTGACGATATCCGCCTTGAGAGTGGCTGCCATATGGTTGGCCTGGCTGGTGAGGTCGGCTGCGACGTGGTAATCGGTGCCTTCCTGCTTGAAATCCGGGTTGCGTAGATACGCCCACAACACGGTGACCATGCCCAACTGGTGAGCGCGCTCAAAGGCTTCGCTGATTTCCATGATTTGCCGGCGACTCTCGTGGGAGCCAAAGTAAATGGTCGCGCCAACCGCCACGCAGCCCATGTCGTGCGCCTGCTCTACATCAGCAAATAATGTCTGGTCGTAGATGGCCGGGTAACTCAACGTCTCGTTATGGTTGAGTTTCAGCATCATCGGGATCTTGTGAGCATAGCGCCGCGCCACCGACGAAAGCACGCCAAGCGTGGAAGCTACGCCGTTGCAGCCACCTTCTATAGCCAACTCGACAATGTTGGCCGGGTCGAAATAGCGCGGGTTAGGTGCAAACGAGGCACCTGCCGAGTGTTCAATGCCCTGGTCTACCGGCAGCAGGCTAAGATAGCCGGTACCCGCCAAGCGCCCATGATTAAAGAATGCCTGCATGTTACGCAGCACCGCTGGGCTGCGGTCACTATCGGCCATCACACGATCGATGAAATCGGGGCCAGGGAGATGCAAGTCCTCACGACGAACACCCTGGCAAGTGTGGTTAAGCAAGCTATCGGCATCGCTGCCAAGCAAAGCGGCTATATCGGTCATGATGGGCTCCTCTCTACTTAATTTGTAAGAAAGTGTAAAACAAAAACTTCCTCACTAGAGCATAGAGCTTAAATAGCGCAGATGGAAAGTACCGCCCCCGTATTACAGCGAAAATACCGAGGGCGGTAGGTAGCAGCCCTGTCTTATGCTGCCTGAACATCGATACGCCGTGAGCGATGGCTATCCTTTTTCGGCAGCGTAATGGTCACGACACCATTGGTGATACTGGCCGTAATGGCATCACTGTCCACTTCATGACTAAGATTGAAGCGGCGCGCAAACCGCTGGCCACGCACCTCAGCATGCAGCGCGCTCAGCCCTTCAGGCATATTCAGGGCTATCTCACCCTCCAAGCTCAGCACGTTATTATCGAGCTCTACCTTGAGCGATTCGCGGGTCACACCAGGCATATCGGCAATTAGTTTGAGGGCGCTGGCTTCCTCAATGATATCTACTGCCGGTAGCAACGTTTCTTGAGTACGTTTTATGTCGCCGCGCTCCTGCAACGGGGACTGGGTGGCGGTACGGACAACGTTATTCATGGTTTACCCTCCTGTACCAAGGTTAATAAACATGACTTAAGCCGCCTGAACATCAATACGCCGCGGCTTGAGTTCTTCCCGCTTAGGCAGCACGATCTCAAACACACCATGGGCATGATGCGCTTCGGCACGCTCAGCATCTAAGCCATCAGGTAGTGCAATGGCCCGCACGAACTCACCGCTGGGGCGCTCACGTCGAAACACTGGGCGCGAGCTGCCATCCTCATTACTACCGATGGCGGGCTCACGCTTGCCACGCAGGGTAAGCACGTTATCCTGGATATCAATGGTCAAGTCCGAGGGCGCCAGCCCCGCAGCAAACACATAGACACGCACGGCATCATCGCTGCGAGCGAGATTGATCATCGGAAAACTGCCCCGTGGCACTGCGCGAATATCCATCGCACTGCCATCAGGCAAGAAGCCGTCCAACAGTTGGCGAAACCAATCCAACTGCTGGGACGAGCCGATTTCGAAACGCTTAATATCGTCGAACATAGCGAACACCTCCTACGTTAAGCAGATGATCGAAAGAGGCCGCCACGTCACAGAGCAGCGCCTCTATCAACTGCAAAATAGGAGCAGTTCAAAGGCTTTCAAGGGGTTCAATAGCAATTTTTCTAGCTTTTTCACCGGCCATTACGAAGTCAGCCCAATGCCCCGCAAAATCACCGAAGTAACCGACTGCACGGCTTTTTCGAACTGTAAGTCGTCCAGCGGCTGGTCGTCGTTGAGCAAGTAGATTTGGTAGTCGAAATCGGCGTAGTGCTGGGTAGAGGCCCAGATCATGTATAGAAGGTAGGAAGGTTCGACGGGATTGATCTGGCCCGACTCGACCCACTCGCGAATTTTCGATTCTTTGAGTTTGGCCCATTCATAGAGGTTATCGCGCAGGCGCTCCTTAAGGATCGGGGCGCCCTGCATCACTTCGGCGGCCCATACTTTTGAGCCGTGGGCGCGGTTGCGGGAGTGGGTCATCTTGGCGCGAATGTAGGTGGAAAGCACGACGCGAGGATCATCGTAAAGCTCAAAGCACAGCGCATCCTGTTTCCATACTTCGAGAAGCTCTAACAGTACATCTTGATACAGCGCTTTTTTGGTCGAGAAGTAGTAGTGCACATTGGATTTGGGGATCTCTGCCAGTTGTGCGATTTCACCCATTGAGGCACCTGCATAGCCTTTTTCGGCAAACAGCTGCTCTGCCGCTTGGAGAATCTTTTTTACGTTAGTTTGCCGAATTTCGTCCTGGGTTCTCGCCACGCTGTCCTCGTCCCTATACGTCTGAAGTACGCACCAAAAAAAGCACCATCGCAGGGCGACGGTGCTGAGAAGATGTCCTAGTTACCCTAAGACGTCAACTTTGATTGTTGGGGAACGAGAACTCGGCCCGAGTGGCCTCGCTCACCGACGGCCAGCGCTGGGAAACCGCTTTGCGGCGGGTATAGAAACGCACTGAGTCAGGGCCGTAGGCGTGAAGGTCACCAAACAGCGAACGCTTCCAGCCGCCAAAGCTGTGGTAGGCCACCGGCACGGGTAGCGGTACGTTCACCCCTACCATGCCAACCTCAATACCGTCGGTAAAGCGACGGGCGGCTTCGCCATCACGGGTGAATAGGCAGGTGCCATTACCATATTCATGATCGTTAATTAGCTGCATGGCGTCGTCCAAACTGCCGACCCGTACGATGCACAGCACTGGCCCGAAGATCTCTTCCTGGTAAATACGCATCTCAGCGGTAACGTTATCGAACAAGCAGCCACCAACAAAATAGCCCTCTTCATGGCCAGCCACTTTCAGGCTGCGGCCATCAGCAACCAGTGTTGCCCCGGCGTTAACGCCATCTTCGATGAAGCCGAGCACTTTATCGCGGTGCTCTGCCGTTACCAGCGGGCCCATATCCAGGCCTTTGTCAGTGCCAGGGCCCACTTTCAGCTGAGCGATTTTGGGCAGCATGGTTTCGACCAAACGATTGGCCGTTTCATCGCCAACACATACCGCCACTGAAATCGCCATGCAGCGTTCACCGCAGCTACCGTAAGCCGCGCCCATTAGCGTGTTGGCGGCGTTTTCCAAATCAGCATCCGGCAGCACCACGGCGTGGTTCTTCGCCCCGCCCAACGCTTGAACGCGCTTACCGGCGGCGGCCCCGCGAGAGTAGATCGCTTCCGCCACTGGCGTAGAGCCGACAAACGAAATGGCTTTAACGGCTTTGGCATCCAAGAGTGTTTCCACTGCTTCGCGACCGCCGTGAATGACGTTCATCACGCCTTTAGGGAGCCCCGCTTCTTGAAGCAGTTCGGCCACGGCCATTGAGGCGGACGGGTCTTTCTCAGATGGCTTGAGGATAAAGGTATTACCACAGGCAATGGCCATGGGGTACATCCACAGCGGCACCATGGCGGGGAAGTTAAACGGGGTAATGCCTGCCACCACGCCTAAGGGCTGGAAGTTTGACCATGCATCAATGCCCGGCCCTACGTTGTGGGAGTACTCGCCTTTGAGTAGTTCCGGTACGCCGCAGGCGTACTCGACGTTCTCGATGCCACGCTTGAGTTCGCCCATCGCATCTTCTGGGGTTTTGCCATGCTCTTCGCTGACCAGTTGTACTAAGCGGTCAGCGTGCTCTTCCAGCAACTGCTTAAAACGGTACATCACCTGGGCGCGCTTGGCGGGTGGCGTATCGCGCCAAGCGGGAAAAGCCGCCTGGGCGGCGGCAATGGCGCGCTCTACGTCGGCGGCATCCGCATCAGCAACCTGGCGAATCACTTTGCCCGTTGAGGGATTGGTGACATCCAGCGTGCGCTTACTCTCGACTAACTCACCGTTAATCAGGTGGGAAACAACACTCATAGTTAAACTCCAAACAGGGTTGGCCAGGGTTACGCCAGTGAATCCAGGGTGGTCGCGACGGCATCAAACAAACGCTCAAGCTCAGCTTCCGTAGTGCCAAAGGGAGGGCCAAACTGCAGGGTGTCGGCGCCGTAGCGCACGTAGAAACCTGCTTCCCAAAGCGCCATGTGCGCATCGCGGGGGCGGATCGTTGGGTCGCCGTCGCGGGGGGTTAGCTGAATGGCACCGGCCAAGCCGTAGTTACGAATATCGACAACGTGATTGCGGCCTTTCAAGGCGTGCAGCTTCTGCTCAAAAGTCGGCGCGATGGCGCTCACCTGAGCGGGGAAGTTTTCACGCTCCATCATTTCAAGCGCCGCTAGCGCCGCAGCACACGCCACTGGGTGGGCGCTATACGTGTACCCATGGGAGAACTCAACAGCGTGTTGGGGGCCACCAGCGTTCATGAAGGTGTCGAATATCTCGCTGGAAGCAATGACCGCGCCCATAGGAATGGCGCCGTTAGTGATCTGCTTGGCTACGTTCATGATATCCGGCGTCACGCCAAACGCTTCCGCGCCGGTGGTCGCACCGCTGCGCCCAAAGGCGGTGATCACTTCATCGAAAATCAGCAGGATATCGTTAGCGGTGCAGATCTCTCGCAGCCGATCCAAATAACCTTTTGGCGGTACGATCACACCCGCCGAGCCAGACATTGGCTCAACAATCACCGCCGCAATCGTAGAGGCATCGTGAAGGGCGATTTGATCGAGCAACGCATCGGCAAGCTCGGCACCGGTTTCCGCTTGACCACGGGTGAACGCATGGCCCGCTTGAAGGGTGTGGGGTAGGTGCGTCACATCCAATAACTGGCCGTAGTGTTTCCGGTTACCACCGATACCGCCCAGGCTGGTACCGCCAATATTCACCCCGTGATAGCCCTTGGCGCGGCCAATCATGCGGGTTTTCTCAGGCTTCCCTTTTAACCGCCAGTAGGCCTTGGCCATTTTGACCGAGGTATCGGCGGCTTCAGAACCCGAGTTAGTGAAAAATACATGGTCAAGCCCGGCAGGTGTGAGGCTGGCAACCTTTTCCGCCAGTTTAAACGCCAGCGGATGGCCAAGCTGAAAACCTGGCGCAAAGTCGAGGCTACCTAACTGCGCCGACACGGCTTTTTGAATCTCTTCGCGGTTATGTCCCGCGCCGCAGGTCCATAGCCCGGAAAGCGAATCGAACAGCTTACGACCCTGGTCATCAATGTAGTAACGCCCTTCCGCCCCGGCGATGACACGCGGGTTGGCGTGAAAATCGCGGTTGGCGCTAAACGGCATCCAGTAGTGCTGATTAAGTACCGTTTTTGAAGGGGCATCCCCCATCGAAGAAGGCGAGGCTTGTGTCTTGGTTTTGCTTTTTATTCCAAACATGGTGTCTAGCTCCATCGCTATGAGACATGGTCTCAGCATGCGCCACCACACACGTTTATAAAATTACGCTTTTCTTTTGTTCACGTTAGAGGATCTATACGTATTACTGGCTTTTTTATCTCTACTCTAGCAATGAGCCAAATAATAAATCGGGGAGTCGCCAGCTTCGTCCGTGCTCAATAAAAGGAATTGATATGAACTCGCTTACTGAACCGAAAATCGCTATCGCTGACTTACGCACTGACAGCGACCGACTTTGGGAATCGCTAATGGAGTTGGCCAAGCTAGGCGCCACCGCCAAAGGCGGCGTCAACCGCCAAGCGCTTACCGATTTAGAGCGCCAGGGGCGGGATCTCTTTATCCAGTGGTGCCGCGCAGAGGGCTGCACGATACGGATTGATAATATCGGCAATATTTTTGCGCGTAGGGAAGGCAGCGATCCTAACGCCAAAACCGTCATGGCGGGCAGCCACCTGGATAGTCAGCCTACCGGCGGCAAGTACGACGGCTGCTTCGGCGTACTCTCCGGCCTGGAAGTGATTCGCACCCTTAACCAGCACAACATTACTACTCAGTCCCCTATCGAAGTCGTCGCCTGGACCAACGAAGAAGGCTGCCGCTTTCCGCCCTGCATGATGGGCTCCGGCGTATTTACCGGCGAGCTGGAATTTGACGCCATGATGGCGCGCACCGATGCCGATGGCGTGACGGTTAGCGATGCTCTGGACGCCATCCACTACCGCGGTAGCGATAACGTGTCGCCCAGTGAGATAAAAGCCTACTTTGAACCACATATTGAGCAGGGCCCGATTCTGGAAGATACCGACACCACGATTGGTGTGGTGATCGGCGGGCTTGGCCAGAAGTGGTTCGATTTAACCCTGACCGGGCTGGAAGCCCACGCGGGCCCTACGCCGATGAACCTACGCCGGGATGCCATGATGGGTGCGGCGGAAGTTACTCAGGCGCTCAACCGTATTGCCAATGAGCACCAGCCCCACGGGCGCGGCACGGTAGGCTGTATGACCCTACACCCAGGTTCACGTAACGTGATTCCCGGCCAAGTCAAAATGACCCTGGATATGCGCCACTGGGAGCCTGAAGCGCTGATCTCTATGGGCCAAGCTGTCGAAGCTGCCGTAGAAGAAATTTGCCAACGTCATGGCCTGGCGTATGAATTAACGCCTACGGCGGATTTTGCCCCGGAATACTTCAATAAAGAGTGTGTTGATGCGGTTCGCCAAGGGATAGAGAAGCTCGAGCTCTCCCATATGGATATCATCAGCGGCGCAGGCCACGATGCGATGTTTGTGGGTCGCGTCGCCCCCGCCGCCATGATCTTTATTCCCTGCAAAGATGGCATCAGCCATAACGAGATCGAAAGCGCGACGCCGGAGCATGTCCATGCAGGTTGCAATGTGTTACTCCACGCTATGCTGGATGCCGCTGGCACTGACGCTGACCTAGCTGAATAAGCCGAATAAAGAGAAAGGTTTAAAAGGTCGCGTCGCTAAACGGTAAAATTTACGTGTGCCCGTGCCAGCTCAGCAAACTGCCTGCGGGAGGGTTTAAAGCCCACTCCTGGCGGCCAGGCCAGCCAGGCATCGGGCACCATAAAGCCGGGTAGCGCCTCGCGTACCCAGGCACTTATCGCCTGTTCTGTCACGGCTTCTCCATGCCAATCGATAAACGCCACTGGGCGCTCGCCCCACTCGGGGTGGGGCACCGGTACGACTAACGCCTGGGCAACGCCAGGGTGATCAACCAAGCGCTGCTCAATGGCTTCTGGCTGAATATTCTCGCCGCCGGAGATAAAACCATTATCAAGCCGCCCTTCCACCACTAGCGCGCCTTCCGTGGTGAAGTGCCCCTTATCGCGGGTGGCAAACCAGCCCTGATCGTTGAGCGCTGGGTCAACCTCGCCATTATTCAAATAACCGCAGAATAGAGTCTCGCCGCGCACCTGTATCTCACCTTCAACAACCCTCACCTCACGGCCTGGCAGCGGCCTGCCGACGACGCCCGGCGCGGTAGGTATACCAGTGCAGACTTGGCTGGCCATCTCGGATAGCCCATAGCTAACCTTCGGTGTCAGCCCCAGGAATGCCATCTGCACCACCAGCGGCGCAGGAATGGCCGCACCGCCCAGCAGCAGCTCGCGCAATTGAGTGCTCTTAGGCGTCAAGCCCGCTTTCAGCAGCCGCCAAAGCTGGGTGGGCACTAGCGAAAGATGGGTGATTGATTGCTGCTCAAGGCGCGCGGGAAGCGTTTGCGGATCGCCATCGAGAATCACCCGCCCACCGGCCATAAAAACGCGGAACGGAATAGCATAGCCACCGATATGAAACAGCGGTAGCGACAACAGCCAGCCACTGTTTTGATCAACCGGAATAACCACCGCCGATCCCCGCGCCGAGGCCAAATGATTGGCCACACGATGCAGCACCGCCTTGGGCGTGCCGCTGGAGCCGGAGGTGAAAATGGTGTTACACAGCTGGCTACCATCAAGCGCCGGAGGCTCACCTGCATCAGCTTCCGCCCGGAAATCGAGAGTGATCGGCGTTAGCTTTGAAGCGTAATCATTGTCACTTTCCGTCTGGCAAACGCGGCCAGCCCGCAAACGCTTGGCCAGGCCAAGCTGCTGAGTAACAGGAAATGCTGGGTTAAGCGGGCAGAAAATCACCCCGATCCGCAGGCAGGCCCACGCCAGCAGCAAGGATTCAAGCGAGCCTTTGGCAGGGACGACTAGCCGATCACCTGGCACAAAACCTTTCCGAGCCAGTTGCTGTGCTAAACACGCTACGCGGCGGTTGAGCGTTCGGTAACTAAGCTTCACCGAACCCGCCTCTATGGCGATTTTCTCAGGGGTCTCTTTGGCCCAGTAGAAAATAGGGCAAATATCTTTCACGCTGAATTTTCCATTTTATAGAGACAATGCAAGCTTTCTGTCATCACTCCGCCACCGGCAGTGGTCACGCGCTCGGTAAGCCAGAGGCCGGTATCCAGCCCCGGTGGCTCATGAGGCGCCCACTCGCTAGCCAACCGGGCAAGCAACCCAAGGCCTAAATCGGATTCAAAGCTGGAGGAAACTACCACGCATAGATTGACCGCCCGTGCCCGCTGAACAAGTACCTCGCAGTCGCTTAGCGAGCCAATCAGCGTGGGTTTGATCACCAGGGCTTTAAGCTGCGGGTGATAGTTCCACTCTTCCCTGCGCGAGAGGGTTTCATCCAGGGCAATGGCTACCCCAGTCGCTTCTGCCACGGCGATGGTGTCAGCAAAGGCAGCGCAGGGCTCTTCCAGGTAGTCGATTTGCGCAAGAGGTAGGCGCTCACAGAAGCGCTGGGCTTCTGTGAGCGCCCAGCCGCTATTGGCATCCAGAATCAGCTTAGTAGTGGGCAGCCGCGCGGCAAGCTTTTCGATCAGCGCCAGTTCTTCCTCCATGGCATAGCGTGCCACCTTTAACTTGAGCCGAGACGGTGGCGACGCTTGCCAATGGGAGGTTGAAAGAGACTGTATCAATGCTGCTGGCTCCCCCTGGAGCAGCGGGTAGGGCGGTAAAGGCGCTGGAAGATTGAGTGGCCAAACGCGTTGGGCGCAGCCAAACCCAAACTGCACTGACGGTAGCGTTGGGGAGACTTTTTCGCCTCGGCTCAAAGCAACCAAGCAAGCCAGACTTTCGGCTTCAGCTTCCACCAGCGTTTCAGTCGAGAATCCAGGTAGCGGGGCAATCTCGCCCCACTGGCCATTAATGGAAACTAACAGCCCCTCTCTATTCGCCAGCCGCTCTCCTTTAAACATCAACGGCTGACGGAACGGTAGAGAGTAGCGGTAGAGCGCCAGTTGCATTAAGGGTTACGGGGGTAGCGGGAGAAGTCCGGGCGACGCTTTTCGTTGAAGGCGTTACGCCCTTCCTGCCCCTCTTCGGTCATGTAGTAGAGCATGGTGGCGTTACCTGCTAGCTCCTGCAGCCCGGCCTGACCGTCGCAGTCGGCATTGAGCGCGGCTTTTAGGCAGCGCAGCGCCATGGGGCTATGCTGTAGCATTTCCCGGCACCAGCGCACGCTCTCTTTTTCCAGCTCTTCCAGCGGCACCACGTGATTAACAAGCCCCATTTCCAGCGCTTGGACGGCGCTGTACTGGCGGCACAAAAACCAGATCTCCCGGGCCTTTTTCTGGCCCACAATGCGCGCCATATAAGAGGCGCCGTAGCCGCCATCGAAGGAGCCTACTTTAGGGCCGGTTTGGCCAAAGACAGCGTTATCGGCGGCAATGGTCAGATCACACATTAGATGCAGAACATGACCGCCGCCAATGGCGTAGCCCGCCACCATGGCGATAATCGGCTTGGGGCAGGTGCGAATATCGCGCTGGAAATCCAGCACGTTGAGGTGGTGGGTGCCCTCTTCATCCTGGTAGCCGCCGTAGTCACCGCGAATGCGCTGGTCACCGCCGGAACAGAACGCTTTGTCGCCTGCACCCGTAAGCAGAATGGCGCCAATGGTGCTGTCGTGGCGAGCGCGGTTTAGCGCTTGGGCCATCTCGCTAACCGTTAGCGGGCGAAAGGCGTTGCGCACCTCGGGGCGGTTGATGGTGATGCGCGCAATGCCGTCGGCAGTGGTGTGGTACAAAATATCCTGATAGCCATCTGAGCGATCCTGCCACTCTACCGGGCCATAGAATTCCGTTTCAGTGAGTCCGTTAATCATGTCAGTCTCTTTTTATCAGTTGGGACGAATGCTGACAGCGCGCCGTTTAACCCAGCATACCTATGACGACCAAGCCCAGCGCCACCATGCTGAGCAGCGCAGCGCCACCGTACATCAGCTTTTTGTTAAGTGCGTCATTGCCCACGCTGATATCAAACATCCCATGGCGCAGGCGGTGGGCGGCATGAAATAGTGGCAAGCAAACAACTGCCCCAACAAACAGAAAGCCCGGTACGCTAAACAGCAGCTTTGAGGCCCGTTCATAGCTCAGCGCCTCGGCAGGCAACAGGCCAAGAGGCAGTAGAATAGCGATAAAGAGAATAACGGCAGGCAGGAAGACGGCAAAGCAGACACCGCCCGCGCTAAACAGCCCCCACCAGAGCGGTTCATCAAAGGCTTGTTTATGTTTACTGATGGCTATTTTTTCCATGTTCATGCCCTCCCCAATAGCCAGAAAAACAGTAGCGCGACCGCTACGACTCCCGCCCACTGCCCAGCAACAATGACTTGGTCAGGCAGGCTATGCCCGGCGATGCGCAGCGGCATGACCCGCGGAAACAGTACAAAGAAGGTGACAGCGTGAAACAAGCTGGCGGCCAGTGCGAGAAGATTAAGCACTAATACGATGGGAGAGCCCATAAAGGCGATCCACCCTTGCCAGCTTTCTGCCCCTTGCAGAAGAGCAAACATACCGGCGAGTAAGCAGAACGTGAAAAACAGCAGCGGCAGTACCGTGGCTTCACGCAGCATATAGAGCTTAAAAAAGCCGTGCTTCAGCCACCAAGTGCGTTTCAGCGGCGGCAAGCGTTGTGTTGATGATTTATCCATGATGCTCCTCCCCCTATCCTTTAAACAGCGCGATAAGCGTGTGTTTGGCCGCCTCAACCTTGCCCTGATTCACCGCCGCGGCCGGGTCAACGTGTTTGGGGCAGACCTTGGAGCAGAACCCCACAAACGTGCAACTCCACACCCCTTCATGGCGATTGAGCTCCGCCATGCGCTGCTTCTTACCGTGGTCGCGGCTATCCAGGTTGTAGCGGTGGGCCAGTGTTATCGCCGCTGGGCCAAGGAACTCAGGGTTCAGCCCAAACTGCGGGCAGGCTGAGTAACAAAGCCCACAGTTTATGCAGTTAGCAAACTGCTTATAGCGTTCAAGTTGTTCAGGTGTCTGGCGGTAGGTTTCCGGCGCTTGCGGGTCAAACGCTTTCACCGGGTTGTCGTCAATCAAATAGGGCTTCACCGCCGCCAGATGCTCCAGGAATATCTCCATATCCACCACCAGATCCCGCTGCACGGGGAAGTGGGCCAGCGGTTCAATGCGAATATCGCCCTCGTAATCGCGCAGGAAGGTTTTGCAGCCGAGCTTGGGAATGCCGTTCACCATGACCCCGCAGGAGCCGCAAATCGCCATCCGGCAGGACCAGCGGTAGCTCAAGGTGCTATCGAGCTGCTCTTTAATATGGTTGAGGGCATCCAGCAGGGATGTGCTGTCATCCACCGGTAAGTCGTACGCCTGCCAGTAGGACTCCGTCGAATTATCCGGCAGGTAGCGTTTGACGCTGATGTGCTTGGTACTTATGTTTTTAGTACTGATGTTATTAGTGCTAACACGCTTGGCAGTGATTTGATCGGTGTTCATGCTTTACTCCCCTTACCCGCATCGCCATAAGCCCGTTCAGCGGGGGCAGAAAACCGCACATCAACGTCCTGCCAGCGCAACTCAGCATGAGCATCGCCTTGATAGAACACCTGGCTGTGTTTGAGGTAGTTAACGTCATCACGTTTCTGCATACCTTCATCCAAGCGCTGGTGGGCGCCACGGGATTCACGGCGCTCCAGCGCCCCCAAACAAGAGGCTTCGGCAATATCCAGGCCACACTCTAGCTCAAGACACTCAAGCAACTCGGTATTGAAGACCTTGCTGGTATCGTTAACGCGAACCCTATTAAAGCGCTCACGTAGCTGGCGCATGGTAGCCAGCGAATGGCGCATACCCTCTTCGGTGCGGTAAATCCCACAGCCGTTCTCCATGGCTTGTACCATGGCGTGCTTGAGTGCTACCCAGTTCTCTGCACCCCCGGTTCCATCACAGAGCCGCAGCAGTTTAGCTTGTTGGCGATCGCCCTGGGCTTCCAACAGGCGCTCATCGGCCCACTCGGTTTGTGCTGCGCGCTTGCTTGCTTGTTCACCGGCTAAGCGACCAAACACCAGCAGCTCTGTCAACGAGTTGGAGCCCAGGCGGTTGGCACCGTGCAAACCGACAGAAGCACACTCCCCGGCGGCGTAGAGCCCGGCGATTGAGGTTTCGCACTTAGGATCGGTTTCAATACCGCCCATGGTGTAGTGCACCGCCGGGCGAATGGGAATCGGCTCTTTAACAGGGTCGACGTTGATGTAGGCTTTCGCCAGCTCGCAGATAAACGGCAGACGTTCCAGAATGGTCTTTTCGCCTAAATGACGCAGGTCGAGATAGACCACATCGCTGTCGCCAAACTTGCCGGTGCGGCCCGCCTGCTGCTCCTGCCAAAATGCCTGGGAAAGTTTGTCCCGTGGCCCCAGTTCCATGTACTTGTTTTCCGGCTTGCCCAGCGGAGTTTCCGGGCCCAGGCCGTAATCCTGCAGGTAACGATAGCCATCCTTATTGAGCAGAATGCCACCTTCGCCTCGGCACGCTTCGGTAATCAAAATGCCAGAACCGGGCAGGCCGGTGGGGTGGTACTGGACGAACTCCATATCCCGCAGCGCCACACCGTGACGATAGGCCATCGCCATGCCGTCACCAGTGACAATGCCCGCATTGGTATTGAAGCGGAACAAGCGCCCAGCGCCACCAGTGGCGAGCACCACCGCCTTTGCGCGCAGCAGGGTCAGTTCACCGGTGGCAATTTGAAGCGCAATCACGCCGATCACAGCGCCCTCGTGAACGGCCAGGTCGAGTACGAAGTACTCATCGAAACGCTCGATTTCAGGATATTTGAGTGAGGTCTGAAACAGCGTGTGGAGCATATGGAAGCCGGTTTTGTCAGCCGCGAACCAGGTGCGGGCCGTTTTCATGCCGCCAAAGCGGCGCACCTGCACTTGGCCATCGTCTTTTCGGCTCCAGGGGCAGCCCCATCGCTCCATCTGCACCAGTTCTTGATAAGCATGATGGACAAAGTAGTCGGCCACACCCTGTTCCACCAGCCAATCGCCGCCTGACACCGTGTCATCAAAATGTGCCTGATGCGAGTCTTCGGGGCTGGTAACCGCGGCAGCGCCACCTTCAGCAGCCACAGTATGCGAGCGCATGGGATAAACCTTGGACAGCAGCGCAATTCGTTGAGGGGTCTTGTGCTCCTTAGCGTGTTCAGCGGCACCAATAGCAGCGCGTAAGCCTGCTCCCCCACCACCCACAATAACGATATCGAAATCTCGCTGCTGCATGACAATCCCTTCCGTTCGCTAGGTTCAAAGGCCGCAAATGCGACGCTCTTCGAGGCCCTATCCTGGATTGAAACTACCATACCCCTGGTCAGCAAAATTTTTATTGCGCATTGGTCTAAAGAACTATTGACCCGCGTCAAGAAAAGTACAAACCAGGGTGGTGTTAAGCCGATATTAGGGCCATAACATCCTGGCTCTAATTTACTTCGCTCTCTGACGCTGTGCTTCTCTTACCGCTGCGCTTGGCAGAGATCCCCCTGTAAAAACGTTTACTATTAAACATAGAAGAGAGCGGCCGCATGAACAGCAATGCTCAATCCTCACCGCGATGGAAACTATTAGCACCGCTAGCCGTTACTATTATCATCGCGCTGATACCCACTCCCCCGGGGCTAGCGCCTCATGCGTGGTACTTCTTCGCTATTTTCCTGGGCTGTGTTGTGGGCCTGATTCTTGAACCATTACCAGGCGCAGTGGTGGGGCTGATCGGCGTTACCCTGGTGGCACTTCTTTCCAGATGGGTGCTGTTCTCTCCCGAGCAACTAGCGACCGAAGGATTTAATGCCGCGGGCCAAGCCTTTTCGTGGGCGGTCTCGGGCTTTACCAACTCCACTGTGTGGCTGATTTTCGGCGCTTTTATGTTTGCCCTGGGGTACGAAAAAACCGGCCTGGGCAGACGGATATCGCTCTGGCTGGTCAAGGCAATGGGGAAACGCACCTTGACCCTTGGCTACGCGGTGATGATTGCCGATGGCATTTTGGCCCCCTTTACGCCCTCCAACACCGCCCGTAGCGGGGGCACAATCTACCCCGTCATTCGCAACCTGCCGCCGCTTTACGATTCACTGCCTAACGACCCCAGCATGAAGCGCATGGGCAGCTTTTTGATGTGGACGGCGCTAGCCTCTACCTGTGTGACCAGCTCACTCTTTTTGACCGCCCTTGCACCTAACTTACTGGCCATCGCGCTAACCGAAAGCGCCACCGGCATTCAGATTAACTGGGGGCAGTGGTTTATGGCGGTAGCGCCAGTGGGCATTCTGCTGCTGCTCCTAGTGCCACTGCTGAGCTACTGGCTATGCGCGCCCGAAGTAAAAGCGGGTCATGAAATTTCCGACTGGGCGGGTGAGGAGTTAACCAAGCTGGGGGCACTGACCCGCCATGAAATAATGCTGGTCATTATGGTGGTCACTGCCCTGCTACTATGGATTTTTGCCGGCGACATTATCTCTGGGTCATTAGTAGGACTCGTAGTGATCTGTGGCATGTTGTTAACCGGCATTGTGACCTGGAGCGATATTCTCGATAACCGAGCAGCCTGGAATACCTTTGTATGGTTTGCCACCCTGGTGGCGCTAGCGGGAGGGCTGAGCCTAGTGGGGTTTGTTAACTGGTTTGGCGGCATGGTTGGCGGACAGATAAGCCACTTCGACCCGCTGATGGCGATGGTGGCGCTGGTGGTCATCTTCTATCTATTGCACTACTTCTTTGCCAGCGTGACGGCACATGTCACCGCCCTGCTACCGGTAATTCTGGCAGCGGCATCAGGCATTGCCGGGCTGGATATGCAGATGTTTATCCTGCTACTACTGCCCACACTTGGCTTTATGGGCATTCTCACGCCCTACGGCACAGGGCCAAGCCCGGTTTACTACGGCAGCGGCTACCTGCCCAGCGCACTCTTTTGGCGTCTAGGGGCGATCTTCGGACTGCTATTCCTGGTGGTTTGGTTGGTGATCGGCCTGCCCTGGTTAATGCTGATCAGCTGATAAACATTAGCCTAGCGTGCGATACCAGGCATTGAGCGGCTGAGCGATCATCTTTGGTTGCTCAGCATGAAGATTGTGGCCCCCTTCCAGCGTGATATGGCGCAGGCGCGGGGCCATCGTTGCTAGATGAGACGCCAGAGTGTGGAACTTGATGTCTCGCTGCCCCGAAAAGTAGCTCACTGGAAGCGTGGTATTTTCCAACCACGACCATAGTGACGGCTGATGACCCAAGGAAGTTGACCGCAGCATGTTAGCGATGGCTGACCCACGGTTCACTAGACGGCGCTGAATCTGCCGACTGCGCTGGCCCTCGGTAAGATCGGCGAATACAGGCTGCTGATACCAGTCGGCAAGCACATCCTCTAATGGCTCCTGCTCGAAGCGTGTTGCCCAGCGTTCATCGTGAGCAATTCGGGCAAAACGCTCACTGGCGGGCAGCCCTGGGTGAGCGCTCTCCAGCCAGAGCGCTTCCAGCCCCGGTGGCTGGCGGCTGGCGTGGTAAAGCGCCAAACGCCCGCCCAGGGAGTAGCCCAGCAGGCAGTAACGGCTAACACCTCGATCTATCAATGTGTCACAAAGCCAGTGATGAAACGCCTCAAACGAGGCTACCCGTACCCGGTGGTTCTGGCCGTGCCCTGGCAAGTCCAGCGCCAGACAATCTACCCCATCCAAGCCAGCACTCACATCCGCCCAGTCGTGGCGGTTGCCCAGCAGGCCATGCAGCATAATAAGGGTGGGCGACTGCGTCTGCGGTTTACTGCTCACGCGGCTCCCCTCGAATCTCTTCACCCAGATCCTTGAGATCATCAGCTACCTGCTGATGGGGTACGTTCACCTCGATCAACGTAACGCCCGCCTGCAATGCCTGGGTGTAGTCCGCCGAGAAGTCATCCAATGAGTTGGGCGCGAAGTAGCTAAGCCCAAACATCTTCGCCGCATGCTCGAAGCGCAAGCCATGGGGCTGGCGGTAATAGCGCTCCAGCAATTCGCCCTCTTTAGGCACCGGCAGCATATGGAAAATACTGCCGCCATCGTTATTGAGGATAATCACCACCAGGGGCTGGGAGGCCTGCTTTAAAAGCGCCAAACTGTTGAGATCATGTAGTGCACTGGTATCCCCCAGCACGATAGTCGTGGGTTCCGAGCATGTGCAGCTGAAGCCATAGGCCGTCGCGATCAGGCCATCGATACCCGACGCGCCACGATTAGCCAATACTCGCAGCGGCGTTTGGCGATGCGTACCCAGCATATTCATTAGCCGCGCGGGCAGGCTGTTGCCTATAAACAGCTGCCCTACTGCCAACTGTGCTAAAAGGTGGCAAACACCCAGTTCTGAGAATGCCGCACAACGCTCTTCCACAAGCAGGCTGGTATGTCGTTGAAGGCTCTCCAACTGATGCCAAGGCGATTGTTCGGAGTGCGTTGGCAAATCAGCGATAAAGTCGGCAGGCGAGCATATCAAACGGCGCTTAACGCAGTAGTCAGGATCCAGCCGCTGGGGTAGCGGATCAACCAACCAGACATCCTGCCAGGGCTGCTGGGCAATAAATTGGCTTAACCGCTTGGAGATTAACCGGCCGCCAAACTGCAGCAATACCCCGGCTTTAGCGAGCTCAGCGCTGAAACGCTCATCATGCAGCGCTAGATCAAAGTGAATCAGGTTGTGAGTGTCAAACCGAACCTGGCTCTGTATGTCGGCCAGCAGCGGCCAGCCGAGTTGCTTGGATAGCTCAATAGCATGCTGCGCCTGATGGGCATCATCAACACTGCCTACAACAATCAGGCCCCGCTGCTGGGCAAACGTTTTCCACTCGTTGTTAAGTGCTGGAACCGCAGGACTGGATGACCAATAACTCCACGGTTTTAAAGTCGTCAGCCAATCCCCCAGCGGGGCAAGATAGTCACTGGCATCCACCAGGCAACTGCCGGGATAAAGCGGTTCGCGATAACGGCAGTTAATGTGGATGGGCCCAGGCGTACGGCGTTGCTGGTCAACAGCTTGGTCAAGCGTGCTGAGTAGAAACGCTGCTTTGATCTCAGCATCTGGCGGCGGCAAGTCATGGTGAACAATAGTGTGGCGGGAGAAAATATCCCGCTGATCAATCGCCTGATTGCTGCCGTTATCCAGCAGTTCAATGGGGCGGTCGGCAGAGAGCACAATGAGCGGCACGCCGAGCAGTTTGGCTTCCACTACCGCCGGATAAAGGTTGGCTACAGCGGTGCCTGAGGTAGTGATAATAACGACCGGGCGCTGACTGCCCCGGGCAATACCCAGCGCCATAAACCCCAGCCCGCGCTCATCAAAGTGGCAATGGCAGCGTAGGCCGGCATGTTCGCTGGCGGCCATTGTTAAAGGCGATGAGCGCGAGCCCGGTGCCAGCACCACATCGCGCACACCTAAGCGGTAGAGTTCTTCCAGCGTCAGCGCAGCCCACACATGATTAAAGGTGGCGTGTTGGATGGCAAAACCGGTAGATACAGGTGCTGTCATATGCATTATCCCATCCCTAGTAGCGACATAATGCCAGCGATTTTCGTATCCAGTTCGCGCCACTCCTCGTCCGGTTGGGAGCCTGCCACAATGCCTGCACCGGCATAGAGTCGAATCGCTTCCGGGCCGATATGGGCGCAGCGAATGGTTACTGCTAGCTCGCTGCTGGCGTGGCTGATTTTGCCGAAGACGCCCGCGTACCAGCCGCGTTGATGACTCTCATGATGGCGAATAAATGCCAACGCAGATTCACGGGGAACGCCACCTACCGCCGGGGTAGGCGGTAGCACTGAAAGCAGTTGCTGGTCGGTGACGTCTCGGTGCAACTCGGCGTGAATCAGACGGCGGATATGCTGCACCGAGCACAGCTTAACAATATGCGCCTCGCTCATCTGGACTTGAGCAGAAAGTGGCTCAAGCTGGGTCAAAAGCTGCTGATAGACACACTGGTTTTCCAGGCTATTTTTCTTATCGGCCAGCAGTTCATCGGCAAGCGCTTGATCTTGTTGGGCATTCCGCCCACGGCGCGTGGTACCCGCCAGCGCCTCAGTCATTAAATGCCTGCCTTTACGCTTGTAGAGCCGTTCCGGCGGGCAGCCGATAAACGCCTCATGCGGTGTCAATTGAACGCCAAAGTGAAAACAGTCGGCGGCTCCGGCCTGCCAGCGTGCCAGCAACGCCCAGGGGTTGGGCGTTTCAGTTGTCGTCAGGCAGGTCTCCCGGGAGAGCACTACTTTGGGGGTGTGACTCAGATGGTCGGGATGAGTGACCCGCTCTACACACGCCGCCCACTCTTTCTGCGCAGGATGATCTTCACGCTGATAAACATGCGGCAGCAAGCAAGGCAGCGGCTGCTCCTCTTCCAGGGCAGCCAAGCAGACACGAGCCTGGACTATCTCGGCCTCTGGGCAGCGATCATCAAAGCGCAGATTGAGTGATAGCGTCGCACCAGCTTGCTGTCGCCTAAGCTCTATACGCGGCAGCAAAAAGTGACAGCCAGGAAAGTGCTGCCACCCAGGCGAATCAGGGTCAAAGGCCATACCACCAAAGTAATCCGGCTGCTCGCCGCCAATACCTGCCAGCGCGGCTAGGTCAGCCTGAAGCGCCACCAGCGAATCAAACGCTTTAACAGCCCCCAGCGTCACATGCTCGACGGCGTCCGCATCACGTGATTTCCAGTAAATGTGAGGTAACACGCTTTGCACGTTTAGCCACCCTATCAAGCTATCTACCTGGCAAGGGGTATTAAGGCGAACAAACCCCTTTTTAGCGGTTTCACCAAGCGTATCAAGCTGGTGCTTAAGTGCTTCAATAGGGCCGGTGGGGTACATAAATAACCTTTTAGGTAAGCGTTGCTAACGCCTCATATTTGTATTGTCTAAATAACCCGCCAATTCTCACGTAGACTAAAGGTGTATGGAGTATTCGCAGTGTGGCGTAAAGCGATGAGTTTTTTTTGACTTAGATCTGCTTTTCAGCAATTAATCATACATACTTGCATGTTTCTTACTGCTGCGCTTTACCCGTTTTTTACCCGCGAATAGTTAACAGGATATCGACGTAATGGAACCACTCGCTAAGCAGCGTCAACGCCAGGCTTGGCTACTCGCAGCCCGCCCCCGCACCTTACCACTGGCGTGCGCTTCTATTCTGCTGGGCAGCGGACTGGCGGCAACAACCCAGGCCTTTAATCCTGCCGTGCTGCTGCTTGCCCTGTTAACGGCTATTGCGCTGCAAGTGCTCTCAAATCTAGCTAACGACTATGGTGATGCGGCCTCGGGTGCTGACGACGAGCAGCGTATCGGCCCTGTGCGTGCAGTCTCCTCTGGCCTACTGAGCCCCCAAGCAATGCGCAAGGGAATGGTGATAACCGCGCTTGCTGCCACGCTGCTGGGGCTACTCTTACTGGTGACCGCCTTTGGCAACCAGTGGGGCGAGATTCTCACCTTCGTGCTGCTAGGGGCGGCCTCTTTATTGGCTGCAGTGACCTATACCGTTGGGCTAGGTGGCACGCCCTATGGTTATCGGGGGCTGGGGGACGTTGCGGTCTTTATTTTTTTCGGGCTACTGGGGGTAATAGGCACTTACTACCTTCATGTACAGCAGCTAAGTTGGCTACCGTTTCTACCCGCGGCGGCGTGTGGGTTGCTGGCAACCGCCGTACTCAATGTCAATAACGTGCGCGATATCGAAAGCGATGCGCGTAACGGCAAGATCACCCTGGCAGTGCGGCTGGGCCGCGCTAACGCTATTAGGTATCACTGGTCGCTGCTGGGATTGGCGCTGGCACTCACTCTAATCTATTTGGTTGCTCTGCCGGTGCCGTGGGTGGGATGGAGCTGCCTGCTGGTGGCTAAGCCGCTAATTGATGCCGCCAAAACCTTAAGCCATACCCGTGATGGCGAGATTCTAACCGGCATGCTGAAGAAAACCGCTATCTCGACGCTGCTTTACAGCGTGCTGCTGTCTATTGGCTTAGTATTGTTTTAGTTCCCCCTAACAGCGGGGCTACCACCCCGCTGCCAGTCGACTAACGTTAGCGATCTGAGCCTTACAGCACGACTTCATAACCTTCAAACTTGGGCGGGCCAAGGTAGATACCTTCCGGCGCTTTAGCATTGGCATGCGCTTTGCGGAACGCGTCTGACTTGGTCCAGTCGCGGAAGGCCGTTTCCGACTCCCAAACGCTGTGGGAGATAAACACGGTGTGGTCTTCCTGACTTTCACCCTGCAGCATCTTGAATTGCTTGAAGCCCGGCACTTCATCCAGGTGAGAGTCACGGTTGCGCCACACCTCTAAAAAGTCCTCTTCACGGCCTGGGGCAATCCGAAAACGGTTCATGGCGATATACATGGTGACGCTCCTGTTGGAAGGGTGCTGCTGAATGGATTACGCAAATGCTGGCTTGATGGTAACGTCCTGGTGTGATGACGAACAGGTATAGCGACGAATAGCCCTCAACCGCCAGGTATCGGTCTTGTTAATGACTAAGGCACCCCTCCAGGTCGTTTGGTTCAAACGCGACTTACGCATTCACGACCATTTACCGCTGGCTAACGCCGCCGCGGCAGGCACCGTGTTGCCACTCTTCGCCATCGAGCCCGGCCAGTGGCAGGCGCCAGACAGCGCCCTGCGCCACTGGCAGTTTGCCGCTGACTCGCTTATCGATCTATCAAGCGCCCTGGAAACCCTCGGCCTGCCGCTGTGTATTTGGCAGGGCGATATCGTTGATGGTTTGAACGCCCTCAAAACGCACTATGGCGAGCTGGTGCTTCACTCCCACGAAGAGACCGGCAACGCCTGGAGCTTTGCCCGCGACCTTAGCGTCAAAGCGTGGTGCCAGCAGCACGACACGCCCTGGCATGAAGCGCGCCAGCACGGCGTCGTGCGTGGTTTAACCTCCAGAGTGGCCGACCGTAACGCCTGGGAAAAACAGTGGGAAACGTTAATGACGGCACCCACCGCCACTGCCCCGCAAAACGCCCAGGCGGCTGAGGGTTGGCAAGCCTTTCACCACATTGACGCCGAACAGCTTCACGGCCTGACCCTAGGATTTGATACCACGCCCTGCCCCGAGCGCCAGCCCGGCGGCCGCAGCGAAGGCCGCGCAATATGGCGCAGCTTTATAAGCCAGCGCGGGCGGCGCTATCGCGGCTCGCTTTCCAAACCGCTGCTGGCCTGGGAATTTGGCTCACGGCTTTCCCCACACTTGGCCTGGGGCACGCTCTCCATGCGCGAAGTGGTGCAGTCGCTGCGTCGCCAGCGGAAAAAGCATGAGGAAGACACACCGTGGTCACGTTCGCTGCGCGCCTTCGCTTCCCGGCTTCACTGGCACTGCCACTTTATTCAAAAGCTGGAAAGTGAGCCCAGCATCGAGCATCAAACGCTACACCCGGCGCTGCGCGGTCTACGGGAGCGCGACCCGGAACATCCCAACCTGATTGCCTGGAAGCAAGGCCAAACCGGCGTGCCGCTGGTAGATGCCTGTATGCGCAGCTTGATCGCCACTGGCTGGATCAACTTTCGCATGCGCGCCATGCTGATCTCCCACGCCACCTTTGGCCTGGGACTGCACTGGTACGAACCTGCCCTGCACTTGGCGCGGCTATTTACCGACTTCGAGCCCGGCATTCACTACCCCCAGGTGCAGATGCAAGCAGGCGCCACCGGCACCAATGCACTGCGAGTGTATAACCCCATCAAACAGGCGGAGGATAACGACCCCAGCGGTGAGTTTGTCGCCCGCTGGGTGCCAGAATTAACCGCCCTGCCGCTAGAGTGGCGCGCCAAGCCGTGGGCACTACCCGAAAGCCTGCAAAAAAGGTTCGGCTTTCAGCCCGGTGATCACTACCCGCTGCCCAACGACTTTGAGTGTGAGGCGCGCCACTGGAAGAAGATGCTATATGAGCTTCGCCGCACCCCAGATGCCAGAGAAGCCAGCCAAGCGATTGTGGATAAACTCGCCAGCCAGCGCCGACCGCTCGCTGAGCGCGCTAAAAAAGCAAAACCCGCCAATCGTCAGCAGCTTTCGCTGTTTGACAATGGCAGGGTGGGGGATGGATAGCGGTTGTGCTTCATATAATACGTCTGTTGAGGCCACTCGGTGCCGGACGTATTATATTTGACGCTGCCAGCAGTGGAGGCGAAGCCGCAGCGGAAAAGCTTTCTGTGCTTGGCCTAGTTAGGCTTGCTCACATTTAGATAAACAGCTCACGGACAGGAATAAAAGGTTTACCTGTTTCTGCCGCTCGCCGAACTTTTGCCTCCAAAACATCTACCACAGACAGCCTTCGTCTAAGCATTTCTGACAAATCAAAACCATCCATGCACACAATCCGTTTCCCCTTACCGAAAGCCTGAAGTCCGTCGCTGGAAAAGCCACTATTACTCAAAAATAAACCTCGGGACCAGGACGCCTTCTGGCTTAACTTACCTTCAAAAGTGTGTAGATCTGCGGCTCCAGTCGGAGCATTTTGCCACTTTGCTTCCAATAGGTAAGTTTCTTTATTTAATACAAAGCTGCCATCTATTTGCTCGCCGATGAGACGAAACGAAGAGCGTGCAGAAAGTCCGTATGCATCAAACAGGTCTTTAAGGAACCTTTCGAAGGCGAATCCACGACTCTGTGGCGTTATATCAGCCAGTTCAATCAGTTGGGAGAAGATGCGTTGGCTCAGATTTTCATCAATTTGGACTCGCACTTTTTCAGCATTTGGCTGAGCCACAGGTTCACTATTTCCTCCCAGCCTTCGGATAATTTGCTTTAGAAGTTTTTCGGCAGAATTTGGAATAGGTTCATCTGAATAGATTTCCCAACCTTCGAGCAGACCGTTCAAAAACAGCAGGACTTGTTCATCCGGTGCCAGCCGCCAAAACGAACGTGTTCTGTGAGCTTTTGAGCCCGATTCTTGGTCATAGGAAGAGTCGTAAATCGAAACACCGACAACTTCTCTGAAAAAATCATCGAAAGTACGATTTGAAAAACCAAGCACGTAGCCACTCGACATGCCGAGTTCACGCTCTAACTTCTGCTTTTCTATGAGACTGAGACTACTCATTCATTGTGCCTAACGCCGCTATCAATTGCGGGAAAAAGTGTAGTGAGTGAAACGCTAGAAGCATTTTGGCGTCAATTGCATAGCTTTTTTAAGATCAGTCTATGTGTGAAGCTATAAACTGTTCAATTGAAGTCAACATTTTCTCTACATCGCTTTTACTAAATTCTTCAGTATTACCATGAGCAGCGCTATTTCTAATTCCAGCAAACGCTGTTATATGCTTTTGAACTATTTTGGTATATGTGCCTGCCTTGGTTAGATCTGCATTCATTTTATCCATCTTCCCATGAGCAATACCCTCTCGGTCACAGAGCTCTCGAAGTGCCGTCTCTAAAACGACACCACCAATAACCGCAGCGGCGACATAGTAACCGCTCTTTAATAGTTCGTAAGCTTGTTCGAGTTCGGTATCAAAGACTTCCGCTTGTACAATTGCTTTGTAGGATGATAGATAACCGCCATCAAAATCTTCTTTTGTGGCCAAGAACACCGCCTTTAACGCTTTAAACTTGGTTAAACTACCACTCCATGAACTATCTTCTTCTGCTTTTGAGAACTCTTTATAGTGTTCGGAATTTTCGCCACCAACTTTGACCATAAGATTTTTTACTTTGACCCTCCATTCCAGAAACACATCGGAATCGACATTATCAGAACGCCCAAACATTTCAGAATGAGATGTCTTATGAGTAGCAGCCACTTTTTCAGCTTGGGCCTCAAGCTCTATGAATCTTTTTGAAATCTTTTTATCCAAAACTTCTACCCCTATAATATAAGAAGCCTAAAGGTATCCTAAAGGTATTAAAAAGCGTGTTCTATGATTGGGTGATCGCGCCAGCATGATTGTCCGAAAAATGAAGCCTGCCACAACCCCCTCAAGTCTTTGATTTTTTATATTTATTATTTTCCATCAGGCTGCATATCAAAATTCCGCACTTTTACTGCATTTCCCAACGCCTAAGCTTTGAGCTATCACCTACCAAACTCAGCTTAGCACAAGGGAATGAGAGCGACTTACGATCTTAGCATTAGGCTTTCAACGCCCATAAAAATCCCGCCCAACGCCAACAGCTTTCACTGTTTGACGATGGGCGGGCTTCGTAGTGCTTAAACGATATTAGCTAAGCGCTTCCAGAGACTGCTCAATAATGCTCAGGCCCTCTTCCAACACCGCAGACGACACCGTTAGCGGTACCAGAATGCGGATGCTGTTGCCTAGAAGCTGCCTTCACCCTGCACCGGTTCAATCTCAATGGCCGCCGTAAGATGCGCGGGGCGATACTGGTTTTGAATAGCGTGCGAATGACATCCAAAAACGTTTCTTCGCTAATGCTATGCTAGGAGCTTACTTAAAATCTTTTCAAAGACTGGGCCAAGGTGAAGGAACAAATCACTGCACTACACCTTGGCTTAGGGACGATGCTATAGAGCCGCCACTGATACTGAGGGGGCAGGCTCACGCCGGACGCTGGCTAGCGGCGGGATTACTAACAATAGAGTCAATACTACTGTTACACCAATTCCCCACGCTGCCAGACTAAATCCACCAAGGGAAATCAGGCCACCTGAGATAGCTGGCCCTACTGCCAAGCCCAGGCTAAGGAAACTGCCTGCCGCAGCAGCCACACGCCCCTCACGATCAAGTTCTGCCGCCAGGCCAGTCAGATAGCTAAGTGCATAAAAGTAGGTGAGACAGATAGTCATCACACCTGCGGTATAGAGAGTCATAGAATACTCACCAAGCACATAGCTAAGGCTAGTAGCGCCAGTAAGTAGAATCGCCAGAATGACTGGCATGCTCATACCAAAGCGCTTGCCGATCATCGCTGCAATGATAGGTCCGAGTAAACCGACAAATGCTTGAAGTGATAACAGCACGCCCAGCTCTTCACCACTGTATCCAACCGTTGTACCTATGCGCTCGACGAATGCCCAGCCCATGGTGTCACGTGCCTGAAAGACAAACATGGCCAGCATCATGCAGACCGCAGGCAAACTTAACAGAATGTTATTTTTGCCTTTACTGGTGCCTTTCGCCAATAAATGGCGTTCGGCTACCGGCGCTTTTTGGGCTAACATTGGTGTGGTTAACAGCATAATAGCCATGGTCGCGGCCATAGCGTAATACAGGCCAGATAGACCAAACTGAGCCATAACCTTGGCGTACCCCAGCATCACTACTATCATCAGCAATACTGAAAGTATGTTCATATGTGCGGCAACACGGTTCGGGTTCTTAGCGCTAGAGACGGATGCGTTGCCGCAAGCCAGTGCTAGACCGGCACCCAGGCCAGCAAAGCAGCGAACTGCTGCCAAGACATATATGTTCTCGATGTTGGCGCTCGCTATATTCGCAAAAATGGCCAATATGATTCCGAATATAGTCAAGGTACGCCTAGGTGCATGACCCATAAAGGGAGCGATTACCAGCGAAGCCAACATAGTGAATCCAAACTCTGCTGACATCAGCAAACCTGCCTGTGCTTCATTGAGCTGCAGGTCAAGCATGATGGCGCTTATTAAAAAGGGTAAGGCCCATAGACCCAGTAAACCGACACCATAGGCTGCACCGGCAGCTGAGAAAACCAGACTCCAGCTTTCGGGTAAGAAGTTGCGCATTGTTTTCATAAGTGTTCCCTGTGATTAAGCACGTCGATGGGGAAAAACGCGCCAGAATTGTTACGCATTTGATACTTCTGTGTTATTGCTGACTCTCGTCGACCGGCGTGCCATCATCGTATTGGGACAACCAGGAGACCATGGCGTCCCGGTAGCGGGTAAAACCTTTGTAATCAACCAATTCCTGGTCCAAATCACGGATTACACGGTGCATACGCTTGGCCCATTGCGGAGCGTATTCGGCCAGTTCCTCAAGGCTGACTAGGTACGTACGCACTGGGAACAACACCGCATTGCTGCGCGGCAAGCGATGCAATGGCTGCAGCTCGATACGTAGGTTTACTAGCTTACCTGCATTTTCCGCTGTCACCTCGGTGCGCTCAGGCGCCCAATCCGGAAGGGTTTCGGCTGACGTTTCAAGGCGAGGATTAACGGTGACAGACCAGTTAGTGCGACGAACCGGGTGGTCTGAGCGCAGTCGAAGCAGAAACTTCAATGCCCTTTCCAGAATGCCCATTTCATGTAGCTTGGGGACTGGCCCGTGAAACTCCATGAAGCTCATGCCTAAATTGAAACGCAGTGAATAATCCGCTCGCTGCGTGGCCATGCCAGCCCCCATGACTAAAGTTTCGTCACGCTCTTCAAGGAGAATGAACTCGCCTTGAGCTTGGCGGGTGATGTATTCCATAGGATCCATAGGCAGGGTACTTGTGTCCCCGAAGGTGAAAGTATCATCAATATTCAGAGGACGATTGATCCAGTGCCATTGGCTACCGCTCTTCTCCAGAGTGAAATGCTCCGGGAAATCGCGCGAATACGATTCCATTAATAGCTCAAGCAAATCCCACTGAGCCTCCATCATGTGTGGCAGAGCTGAGTAGTGGACGCCCGGCTGAGCATCAAGTGTCTGTGCACGGTGGTGGCATTCCGAGATGTAATGTTCGTCAATGTCGAATTGAGCTCGGAGTGCACCAGTGCCGGAAGGGACATGGGGCTCGACGTTCATCGAGTACATATACTGATCTTCTGGATATGGAAAGGGCAAGCGCAGAACCGCCTCGCGGCTATTCTTGTAAGTATGGTTCGAGGCTTGATCGGCATAGGTCTCGATCGGCTTGAATACAGTCATCTTGTTTTTCTCCTGTTAGAGGTCTACGACCAGACGGCTACAATTAGCCCGAGATACGCAAGGCATAAACTTACGCTTGCTGAGTTTGTCTTCCTCGCTGAGCCAGTCGTCGCGGTGATCCAGTTCGCCTTCGATTTCCAGCACATTGGCTTCGCAATAACCACAGGCACCACCACGGCACAGGTAAGGCAATTTGTAGCCGGCCTGTTCTGCAGCCTCGAGCAGTGATTGTTCGGAAGGCACTTCGATGGTCACCCCCTGTCGCGCGAGGGTGACGCTGAAGGGTTGTCCAGTAGACCCTTGCTCGACGAAGCGTTCGAAGTGGATGTGGCTGTTAGTCCAGCCCAAGTCATGAGCCCTTTCAATGGTTTGCTCTATCATGCCATCTGGGCCGCATACATAGACGTGACTACCCAGCGGGCGCTCGGCAAGGAGGTCATGTATATCCATGGGCCCATCCTGCCCCTGAATATAAAGATGGACACGCTTGCCATATCGAGCCTGCAGCTCCAGGCCAAGAGCTGAGTGCTCCGGGCCTCTTACAGCCAAATGCAGTTCAAAGGAAGCCTGCTTAAGTTGCAGCTCTTCCAACTGCGAATACACCGGGGTAATCCCAACGCCACCCGCAATGAATAGGTGATGTCGAGCATGCTTGGCCAGCGGGAATAGGTTTGCCGGGTGCATGATTTCCAACAAGTCGCCTTCACAAACTTTGTCGTGCAGCCACTGAGAGCCACCTCGGCTTTCAGGTGCCCGG
The DNA here is from genome assembly GCF_002836035.1 of Halomonas sp. MES3-P3E. Taxonomy (NCBI): domain Bacteria; kingdom Pseudomonadati; phylum Pseudomonadota; class Gammaproteobacteria; order Oceanospirillales; family Halomonadaceae; genus Halomonas; species Halomonas sp. MES3-P3E. The sequence goes on from NZ_PJBT01000193.1 coordinate 160,312, forward strand.
CGCACGGCGATTTGATAGGCACTGGAATCGTAGGGTGAATTCATTAATGAGTAAGCGTTGCGATAAGTCTTGTCACCATCCTGGAGAACCACGACCACATGGCTACCGCCGGAAAAGGCTGGCAAATGCTTATCGTCAGGATCGATAAGGGTAAAGCGCTTAATCTCAGGCGTGAGACACTCAATGCGGGTAACGCGGACACTTATAGTGCCGTTTTGATTATTCATGTATCAAGCTCCTCTGAATCTGGTAGTTCGCCCGGGACTTCACCGTCAGCCTTAACGCCTTGGAAAGCGGCTAGCCTTCGTGAATAGTGATCGCGTACCACAAGATCAAACTGACAGCCGGGGCAAGTGAACACCCGATAAGTCACGTTTTCGGTATAGGTATCGCAGTGGACGCACCAAACTCTTCGCACAAGAGTACCGCTGTGCTCACGCAAAACTTCATCGGGGGTCAGGTCGACGGCATTGGCCGCTTGCATAGCAGTGCCTATGAAGCTCTCCGAACCGCTTAAGTAGAGTCGGGTGCCCATATGAGCCTCATTCAGTTTCTGCGCCAGGGCTTCCATCAACGCTTGGTTGCTGGCGAAAACTTCAAGGCCGTTAGTTTCTGTCTCTTGCAGTGCTTGCAAATGGCTATGACCCGAGAATGTCTCCGTAGAGTAGAAAAAGGTGCTTTGTTGGCGTTGTGTGGGCGACATTTCTGCGTACAGTCGCAGCATTGCCTCACCACCGCTGCCTTGACCTGCGATCAGGTGGCTCGTACCACTGGACATTGGGCTCAGACGGTCATAGACCGGACGGCTTTTGATACCGGTAATAAGCATCGTGATATACCTCTTAAGCCGTTACCGCATAAGTGTTGCGGCAACAATGAAGTTCGGTTCTCAAACTGCTGCAAGATAAAAAGCATAATTCGTGACATATTACATATGAGTTTATATGTTTTATTTTATGACCACTTTAATGCGTTTTTAACAAGCCGGAGACTTTTATTTGATTAAGTAAGTGAACATAAAAGAGTAAGGTTCGCACCTAATTGGTGCCAGACGCACCATTTCAGTGCTTAAACATCACATGACGTACGCAGGTGTAATCTTCCAATCCGTACATCGACATGTCTTTGCCAAAGCCGGACTGCTTCATACCGCCGTGCGGCATTTCACTCACTAACATGAAGTGAGTGTTGACCCACGTACAGCCGTACTGCAGCCTCGAGGCCAAACGGTTGGCACGGCCAATATCCTTGGTCCATATTGAAGAGGCTAAACCGTAATCCGAGTCGTTGGCGTAGGCCAAGGCCTGCGCTTCATCGCTGAAGCGCGTTATGCTGACGACGGGTCCGAATACTTCACGCTGTACAATTTCATCTTCCTGGCGAGCATCAGCTAGCACAGTCGGCTCGAAAAAGAAGCCTGCTCCCTCGACTCGCTTACCGCCAGTCACTACACGGATGTGAGGCAAGGCTTTAGCGCGTTCGACAAAGCCTTCTACACGCTGTAGATGATCAAAGGTAATCAGTGGGCCCAATTCAGTCTCGGGATCATCCTGCAGACCATGGCGCAGAGTGGCCACTGCCTCACCGAGCTTGCTGACGAAAGCGTCGTAAACGCCATCTTGAACGTACAGGCGGCAAGCCGCAGTGCAGTCCTGGCCGGCATTGTAGAAACCGAAAGCACGGATACCTTCGACGGCGTCATCTATGTCGGCGTCATCGAAGATCAGTACAGGGGCTTTTCCACCCAGCTCCATGTGGGTACGCTTCACGCTGCTGGCTGTACTGGCAATGATCTTTGACCCGGTAGCGATAGAGCCAGTCAATGAGACCATGCGCACCTTGGGATGATTAACTAGCGGCTCTCCTACACTAGGGCCGCATCCAGAAAGAATGTTTACTACACCGGCAGGAAAGAGGTCGACCATGAGCCGCGCCAGTTCCAAAGCAGTTAGCGGGGTTTGCTCGGATGGTTTGAGCACTACGCAGTTACCAGCAGCTAGGGCGGGGGCTAGTTTCCAAGCGAGCATCATTAATGGGTAATTCCAAGGCGCGATAGATGCGACTACTCCAAGCGGATCGCGACGGATCATTGAGGTGTGCCCTGGCAGGTACTCACCACCAGCAGAGCCCGTCAAGCAACGACTAGCACCAGCGAAGTAGCGGAACACATCGGCGATAGCTGGGATCTCATCGTCAAGGGTTGCTTGGAAAGGTTTGCCGCAGTTCTGGGACTCTAAACGCGCCAAGCTCTCCGCCTTAGCTTCTATACGTTCTGCTAACGTTAGTAGCAATCGGGCGCGATCCTTGGGTGGCGTCTGCGACCAGCTTTCGAAAGCTTGATCCGCTGCGATTACAGCAGCGTCAACCTGCTCTTTGCTAGCCTCAGGGATTTTCACCAACACTGTACCCTCTGAAGGATTGTACACAGCGTACGGACTGCCCAGCCCTTCTACTAACTGCCCGTTAATCAGCATTTGGGTTTGCATGATGCATTCCTAGGTTATTATTGCCAGAAGGACAGCTGGTGGTTGATAGCACACCAGTGACCGCAAAACTAAATCATTTAAAACTATATCTTAATTTTTTTACATTTTACAACTGTCCTGTCAATGAAAATTTTAGATAGAAAAAGGCAATGAGATGGATGGATTGATAGCCAATGTTTTCCTATAAGATAATAAACTAGGTTTTTTGACCAAAGCCTTAGATAAGCCTTAGAAATGCTTCAATAGGAAGAGGAAATGACCGCGCAGGATATTACCCGCAATACCGCGTTTATCAGGTTGCGCCAGGAAGGACGGACTGATGAGGTGACGCGAAGACTTGTTGAAGCCATTGAGCTCGGCTTATTTGCCGAAGGGCAGCAGCTCCCTAGTGAATCGGAGCTGGCCCAGCAGCTGGGTGTCGCCACCGTTACGCTTCGAGAAGCATTGATTACCTTGCGGCAACGCGGCCTGATCAAGACTCGGCGAGGTCGCAACGGCGGCAGTTTCGTATGTGCGCCGGTCGAAATGCCCGAAGAATTACTATTGCAGCGCCTGCGCGAAATGAGCGGTCCCGACCTGCGTGATCTTGGCGATGAGCAGACCGCAGTCTCTGGTACCGCTGCGCGCCTCGCAGCTAAGCGCAGTTCACACGAACAGCATGAGCGCATCGCTCAGCACATCGAAACGCTTAGCCAGGCAAGTTCACGTTTGGCCCGGCACCGAGCTGATGCGCGCTTCCATATTGAGGTAGCAGCCGCCGCTCAGTCGCTACGTCTCACCAATGCAGAGATGCGACTGCAATCTGAGGTTGGAGAATTGCTCTGGATGGAGTCCGCCGGCGGTGGAAATATAATGGAGATTGAACAGGAGCATCGGGGCATACTCCAAGCACTGACGTCTGGTGATTCAGTCTTGGCCGGGGCTCTGGCTGAGGCCCACGTCACCCGTGGTATAAAACGTCTTCTAAGTTTGCGTCTCGAGCTCATGGCTGAAGCCAATGAAGGCTAACCGTTAGCTTTGGCACGCTTATTGCTTAATAAATATTAGACGAGCCTACAAACTCGAAGAACCAAGCCATACTAACTCCATATCATAACAAGAAAGCTGAACCGTGTGAGGTAATGACATGTCTCCCTTAAGCGATAGCTATCCTGTGTCGAACTGTGCCCAGCAGCTCGAAAAAACATTACAAACAACTTTCAGCCAGGTTCGTCAATTAGCAGAGGAAACCCAAGCGCTTTGGGAGCGCGTAGAGGCCGCGGGCCGTCAACCTACCGCTAAGGACTTAGCCTCGCTGCGTCCTGCAATCGACCAACAGCTGCTGGCCCCCGGTACGTTCAGTTGCGGCGGTGGTATTGTTGTGGAACCGTTCTGCTTAGCCGACCGAGAAATGCATTTAGAGTGGTGGTACTTAGCTGATACTGACCAAACTCTACCCTTGCGCCCAAATTTCGACCAGCGCCGGGAAAATTACTATGACTATACTGAGATGCCTTGGTACTGCCGACCAAGGAATACTGGCAAAAGTGTAGTGGAGGGGCCCTATATCGACCTGTACGGCACCAATATGTACGTGCTGACTTTCACCATGCCAATTCTAATTCAGGGTCGCTTCGTCGGCGTTGCTGGACTGGATCTGTCGCTACATAGTGTTGAACGTCGACTGGTACGCAGCCTAATGCGCCTGGAACATGAGGCGATGCTGGTATCCTCTGATGGCCGAATCATAGCGTCCAACACTGCTAATTGGATGGTCGGCGATCTCACTTCAAATCTGTTGAACAGCACGCCCTTGAGCGGAGATCGACTGGCCTTGACAGAGAACGAGGCAGGCTGGTCGCTGGTAACTTTGCCGGGGCTACGCAAGAGCATTTAGCGTACTTAGTACCTCTAATGGATTGAACAGTGGTTGAGCGGTGGCTCGCTCATCTTCGTTTCCCTGAGGCTTTTGTGCAGCTCCTCCGCTTGACTATGTCGAAACCGAAGCAGGAGACAAATTCCATATTAGAGTCAGAGCCACAGCAATCAGCCATGTTTATTAACCTAAAAACCCGCCCATCGCCAACAGCTTTCGCTGTCTGACGATGGCGGGTTAGATGAGGCTTAGAAAGGAGTATTAGCTAAGCGCTTCCAAAGACTGCTCAATAATGTTCAAGCCTTCCTCCAACACCGCAGAAGAGACGGTTAATGGCACCAGAATTCGGATGCTGTTGCCGTAGAAGCCACAGGAAAGCAGGATAAGGCCTTTTTCGCGGGCTTTGGCACAGAGCGCACCGGTGAGCGCTGTATCGGGTTTTCCTTCGCTATCGAGCAGTTCGAACGCTGCCATGGCACCTAGCTGGCGACCATGAGCTACGGCAGGGAAACGCTCTTCCCAAACTGCGAAACGCTCCGCCAGCATTTTGCCCATCTGCTCACTGCGGGCGAGGATGTTTTCCTCTTCAATCACCTCAATCACTGCCAGCGCCGCTGCACAAGAGAGCGGGTTGCCGCTGTAGGTGCCGCCTAGGGAGTTGGGGCCGGAGGCGTCCATTACCTTGGCGCTACCCACCACGGCAGAGAGCGGCATGCCGTTGGCCAGGCTCTTGGCGGTGGTGAGGATGTCCGCCTCAATACCGCTATGTTCGAGGGCAAACAGCTTGCCGGTACGGGCAAAGCCAGACTGCACTTCGTCGGCGATCAGCAGAATGCCGTGCTCGTCGCACAGAGCGCGCAGCGCTTTCAGGTAGTCCGGTGAGGCGATGTAGAAACCGCCTTCACCCTGTACCGGTTCAATCACGATGGCCGCCGTGCGGTGCGGAGCAATATCGGTCTTGAACAGCGTGCGAATGGCGTTCAGCGAGGCTTCTTCGCTGATGCCGTGCAGCGGGTTGGGGAACGGTGCGCGGAACACGTCGCCCGGCATGGGGCCGAAGTCGTTCTTGTAGGGCAGCACCTTGCCGGTCATTGCCAGGGTCATCATGGTGCGGCCGTGGAAGGCGCCATCGAAGGTGATGATGCCGGTGCGGCCAGTCGCTGCATGGGCGATCTTCACGGCGTTTTCCAGCGCTTCTGCACCGGTGTTGACCAGCATTGCTTTACGCTCAGGGCCGCGCACGGGGCTTAGTTCGCAGAGCTTTTGGCACAGCTGCACGTAGGGCGCGTAGGAGATCACCGCGGCGCTGGTGTGCATGACTTTATTGAGCTGCGCTTCAACGGCGGCGACGATTTTCGGATGGCGGTGGCCCAGGTTCAACACGCCAATCCCACCGGCGAAATCGATCCAGCGGTTGCCGTCGGCGTCCCATAGCTCAGCGTTTTCAGCGCGCTCGGCAAACTGGGTCGTCGGCGTGGCGGCGCCGTTGGCCACGTAGCGGATTTTCAGGTCGTTCAATTCTTGGTTCGTCATCATGATTCTCTTTACAAGCCGCCAACGCAGACGTACTTCAGTTCAGTAAACTCATCAAGGCCATGGTGTGAGCCTTCGCGGCCCAGCCCGGACTCTTTCACACCGCCAAACGGCGCGAGCTCGGTGGAGATCAGCCCCTCGTTGACGCCGACCATGCCGTATTCAAGCGCTTCCATGGTGTGCCAAATGCGGCGATAATCCGTGGCGTAGAAGTAGGCCGCCAAGCCAAAGGGCGTATCGTTAGCCATCTGGATGGCTTCTTCATCGCGGTGGAAGCGGAACACTGGTGCGACTGGGCCGAAGGTCTCTTCGTCAGCCACGGCCATCTCAGTAGTGACGTCGGCCAGCACCGTGGGCGTGTAGAAGCGCTCACCGGCAGCGTGGCGTTTGCCGCCGCACATAAGACGTGCGCCCTTGCCTTGGGCGTCGTCCACGTGGCGCTGCACTTTATCGATTGCCGCTTGGTTGATTAGCGGGCCTATAATGCTGCCATCTGCTAGGCCATCGCCCACCTTCAGGGCGTTCACACGCTCGGTGAGTTTCTCGACGAACGCATCGTAAATGCCGTCCTGCACCAGGAAACGGTTGGTGCAGACACAGGTTTGCCCAGCGTTGCGGAATTTGGAGGCGATGGCGCCATTAACAGCGGCATCTACATCGGCGTCGTCAAAGACGATAAACGGCGCGTTGCCACCCAGCTCCATGGCGGTTTTCTTCACCGTGCTGGCGCACTGGGCGAGCAGGTGTTTGCCCACCGGGGTCGAGCCGGTAAATGAAACTTTGCGCACTCGGGGGTCAGTGGTGAGCACTTCACCCACAGCGGCGGGTTTGGAAGCGGTGACCACGTTAATGGTGCCTGCGGGTAGGCCCGCTTCCAGGGCCAGATAGGCAGCGGCCAGCGCGGTGAGCGGCGTGGCTTCAGCAGGTTTGATCACCACGGTGCAGCCAGCGGCCAGGGCCGGGGCGCACTTGCGGGTGATCATCGCCAGCGGGAAGTTCCAGGGGGTAATCGCCGCGACCACACCCACCGGCTCGCGCAGTACCAGCAGGCGCTTGTCGGCGCCGTGGCTGGGCAGGGTTTCCCCCGCCATGCGCTTGGCTTCTTCAGCGAAGAACTCAATAAACGACGCGCCGTAGGTCACTTCGCCTTTGGCTTCCGCCAACGGTTTGCCCTGCTCCAGGGTCATCAGGCGGGCCAGGTCGTCGGCGTGCTCATTGATCAGCTCAAACCAGCGACGCAGCAGTGCTGAGCGCTGCTTCACCGGCGTGGCACGCCAGCCAGCGCCAGCGTTGTAGGCGGCGGCCACCGCATCGCGGGTATCGTCGGCGCCCATATCGGCTACGCGGGCAATGGTCTCACCGGTAGCGGGGTTATCCACCGCAAAGGTTTGGTGGCCTGTACGCCACTCGCTACCCACCAGGGCGGGAACCGCGTCGTGCAACCACTGTTCGATAAAGCTCATGGTCTTCTCCTAGATTAACAACACAACACTGCGTGCACGCTAGCAGTAATGTGGTTGCAGGCGAACACACCACTTTTGCGTTCAACCAGACCACTTTTCTGTTTTACTGGAAAATTGGTGAACATCGTGACGGTGAGGATAAGGATGGATGGCCAGTCAGCTTTACAACAACTTGTAAAACACTATGCACAGCAACCTGAACGCTTAAGTAAACAAGTGCGAATAGAGCAAGCGCTGAGACAAGCAGTTACCCAGGAGTGGCCTAACCAGACTCGCCTACCTTCTCACCGGCAACTAGCGTCAGCGTTAGGCGTTGCTCGGTATACACTGTCACTAGCCGTTGCGACGCTGCTTAAAGAGGGTCTGCTTAAGACTTCTCATGGCAGTGGTACTTGGAGCTGCAAAGTGTCGGCCCCTGCTGTCTCAAAACCCAGAAGTGCGCAGCTATCAAAACGTGCACAACGAGTGTTGCGTTGGCCGGGTGCGAGTACTGTCCAAAGCGGGGCCTTCGTCCCCGGCATTCCCGATATCGCCCAGTTTCCAATGCGTAAATGGCGGCAGCTCTACGCCAGCGTAACGGTGCCGCAGAATGCCCTGCTGCTTTCTTACTCCACCGGTGGCTACGGCCCGTTGAAGCGCGCGATACGCGATTTTTTGGCGCGCTGGCGCAATATCAATTGCGACACGGAGCAGATCATCATTACTGACGGCACCCATAACGGCATTGAGCTATGCGCCGTGGCGCTGGCCGATGTTGGCGACAGCGTTGCTATGGAATCGCCCTGCTACTGGGGAGCGCGCAACGTGTTTACCGCTGCGGGTTTAGAGATTCAGATGCTGGCTTGGCAGCCAGGCCAAGGGCATGCGCTGCCGCCTGCCCCTGACCCAGTAAAGCTGGCCTACCTCACAGGCTCGCACCACTATCCACTCAGCGTGCCTACCCGTGCTGCCGACAAACAACGCTTATGCGACACCTTAGCGCCTACTTATATTATCGAAGACGATTACGAGTTCACCCGCGACGACCACCCTAACCTGCTCTTCGACCCACACTCAGAGCGCCACTTGCTGGTCGGCTCGTTTTCCAAGATGATGTTTCCAGGTTTGCGGTTGGGCTATTTAGTAGTACCGCACCATTTAGCGGGGCCGATGAACCGCCTACGCAGCGAGCTTTTCCGCGAAGGGCGCATGCTGGATCAGGCCGTACTGGCACAGTTTATTTTCGATGGCGATTTAGACGCTTGGTGCCGACGCATTCAGCGCGACTATTTAGGGCGCCAGCAGGTGCTGCATGATCAACTACGCTCGCTGCCGCAGGTACGCAGCGTTTCGCCACCCAGTAGCGCCATCAGTCTGTGCGTCGAATTTGAACCGGGCATTAACGATGTAGGGATCGCTCAATCACTACTGAAAGAGCATTTGATCGTGCGGCCATTAAGCCCTGTTTGTGCACCAACAGATCCGCGAGTTGGCTTAGTGATGGGCGTCGGAATGCTGTCAGGGGAAACGTTGGTCCGTGAAGCGCAGCGCCTGCGTCGCAGCCTGGAAGCGCTGCTGCGCTAGGCGCTATTGATAGCACATGAGTAATGGCTCATTTGATTTGCTGGTAGCTCTTCTCAACACCTTACCCACAAGCTTTATAACGCTTATCCACAAACATATTCACAAGGACTTTTATGCGTTCCCCTGTTGATAATTTTATAGGCTGTTTTACCTCAAGCTCTTCAGTGGCTCTCGCTAGGCTACGTCTATGGGCGTCGCTGGCGTTCGTGTTACTGCTCTCTGGCTGCGCCACTTTTGCCCCCAACCCACCCCAGGATCAAAGCAATATCTGCGAGATATTCCGCGAGCAGCCCAGTTGGTACGACTACGCTCAGGAGTCCGAGGAGAAATGGGGGACGCCCATAGCCACACAAATGTCGTTCATCCAGCAGGAATCCTCGTTTCGCAGCCATATTCGTCCTGATCGAAAATACTACTTAGGCTTTATCCCAGGCCCGCGTCCTTCCTCTGCTAAAGGCTATGCGCAGGCACAGGACCCTGTATGGGAAGAGTATGAAGATCAAGCAGGCAGCCTCTTCTCGCGGCGTACCCATATGAAACACGCCACGGATTTTATTGGCTGGTATAACCGCCGTTCACAGCAACAGGCGGGGATATCACTCAGTAATCCCGAGCACCTCTATTACGCTTATCACGAAGGCGCTGGCGGCTATCAGCGCGGCACTTACCGCGGCAAACCTCAGGTATTGAGTGCGGGTAGGCAAGTGGCGGCGCGCGCCAACCGTTACCAAGCCCAGCTCAACGCTTGCGAGGCAGAATTTCAGTGCCGCAAGTTTTATCAGGTCTGGCCGTTTTGCCGTAGTTAAGGGATAGACGATGTCACTATGGATTGGAGCGGCCCTGGTTAGCGTGGTGTTTTTCACCTCCATGCTGTCGGGTGTATTTGGTATGGCAGGCGGCTTGGTACTGCTATGGTTTCTACTGCTGATTTTCCCAGCGGGCACTGCAATGGCGGTGCACGGTGTGATACAGCTAACGGCGAATGGGTCACGAGCATGGCTTTCACGGCATTATATTGTCTGGCGCATCGTCGCTTTTATGACGCTGGGTGTACTGAGCGCCGCAAGTCTACTGCTGCTATTCAACTACAGCCCTAATGCCGCCAGCGTATCAATTTTGATTGGCTTGATGCCCATATTGGTGTGGATGCCGAAGCGCTGGTTTCACCTGGATGCTAACCGTGCTAGCCACGCCCTGTGCTGTGGTATCGCATCTGGAGGATTGACGATAGCGGCGGGGGTTTCCGGGCCGTTGATTGATATCTTCTTTGTGCGCTCACGTATGGATCGCCGCCAAGTAGTGGCCACCAAAGCGATGATTCAGGTCGTGGCGCACAGTATTAAAATACTCTTCTACCTGGGTGCCGCCATGGCGCTTAGCGCTGGCGAATGGGGCATCGTATTGCTAGCGGCACCGTTTGCCATGCTCGGCACTCAAGCGGGGAACCGCATTTTACACCGTCTCACCGATGCCAACTTCCGCACCTGGACCCGTTGGATCGTGACCGGCATTGGGGTTTTCTACTTTCTGCAGGGGATATTTTTGCTAAGCCATTAATTTTAATTATTGTGATTTGAGCATACGGTTTAATAAATTGATGCATGAACCCGCTGTCGGGTGCCGCGTGGGCAGTAGCCACAATCGACTTGTGGCAATAGGGAAAGTGCAAAAGCAGGCGCTCCGGTCTCACCGAAGCGCTTGTCATCGCGAAGATGACTACTCACCGGCTGCCAGCCATTCATCGACCTGATCGCGGTTTTCGTCGAGCCAAGTCTGCGCACCGGTTACCGGGTCGCCCTGGGACTCGATCTCGGCCATCAGCTCGCTCAAGCTATCGTCACTCATATGCCAGGCATCGAGTACCGCGGTGAGCCACGGATCATCCTCGGAGAACCCCTCGCGTGAGAACCAGTAAATAGTGTCGCCGTCGCCATAGATATTCTCAGGGTCTTCCAGATACTTGAGGTCATAGTTGGCAAATGCCCAGTGCGGGCTCCACAGCGTCACCAAAATCGGCTGCTCGTTCTGATAGGCGCTATCGAGCGCGGACATCATCGCTGGTTCGGAACTATTCATCTGACTGATTGGCAGCTCATAGGCCTCGACGGCCTCGTCGGACAAAGCAGCGATCGCCGAGCCGGAATCGATACCCAGAATCGTTGGGCTGCCCTGGTATTCAAACTCATCAGCACGTTCGACTAATTCAGGAATAGAGTCGATATCGACATAGCTCGGCACCACAAGCCCCAATGCAGTCTTGTCATACCACGCATCGTGAACCTCAAGCGTATCCTTATAGGGCGCCAGATACTCCTTATCGGTATTGGGCAGCCAGATCTCCAGGGATAGGTCAATATCATTGCTCGCCATCCCAGCGTAGAGTGCGCTCTTGCCGACATCGGAAAGCTCAATGTCATAACCTTTATCGTCGAGAACCAGCTTCCAGAGGTTGGCGACGGCAATGTTCTCTGCCCAGTTGTTGGTGCCGATGACCAACGTTTTCTCCTCAGCGTGTACCTGGGCGGTAGCTGACAAAGTGAAAAGCACCGCCGCCGCGCAGGGATAAAAAGCAATTTTCATAACGTTTTCCTTTAGTTTATTAATATATTTAATAATTTTATGTTATGGATTTTAACTATATCATGGATACTGCGCAGTTAAATGCGTGTCAACATCATGGAAACGCCTGTCATGCTATGTAGGTAAAAAAGACATCGACTCACTATTCACCTGCGATCACAAGACACCTGCTCAGGTCTCGCCAACGGGCCTACGTTCCAGCCCCTGAAACTCGACAAACTCCTGCATGCGTTCCCACAGTCGATCGCCGTAGATATAGTTGTCATCGCCTGCCGTGCTGGCAGCCCTAATAAGGGCACCCACAGCTGGCTCGAAGAAAAACGGGATCGAGTGCCGCGAGCGGGTCCCGCCGACGATGCGGTGCTCCGTGGCCTGAATTCGCCCACCAGACCAGTCCGCCAGCAAACGGCCAAAATTAACCACCAGTGCATTGTCACGTGGAGGTACCTCTTCCCAATCACCGCTGGGCGTGCGCACCTGCAGTCCACCGACGCTGTCCTGCCACAACAACGTGATAAAGCCGTTATCAAAATGGGGCACGCCCACCAGCCAGCGGCGCGCACTATCGCTACCGTCAATCGCTGGCATGACGGCCAACTGCCCGGCCGTGCGTTCGGGATAATGAATCAGGCGCAGTGTGGAGTTGCCGTGTTCAAAGGGTTCCAGCAACTCTTCACGCGGTATTTCCAGCCCGTCGGCCAGCGCGGTGGCAATCACACCGCCAAGCGATTCCATTGCTCGGTAATAATTAGACGCATCGGTCGCCCACCCCGGCAGTACTGATTCCGGCGGTTGGGGAGTTGGCTCTCGCAACGGGTCACCGCTTAACGCATCCGCTCGCTCTGGGTGAGCAACGTCCGGACCGAGATCGACACCTTCCTTCCAGGTCGGATCCTCGTCCTGAGGCGGAAAATAGCCTCGATAGACATTAGTGTTGGCCGGTTCGAACTTGTGCCGTGCTAGTGGTTGCTTATGCGTCTCGTCAAGTTCGAAAAAGCGCAACAGCCGAGCGTGGATATCGTCGCGAAGACCGAGTTGTTCAGGCGCAATACCCACGGTCATGAAGCCAGAGTCGCATGCGGCATTGGCGATCGCCTGAACCGTCTCGGCGCGCGCCAGATCATCGACAAGGAGCGGCGTCAGATCGATATGCGGAATTAGGGTCTGAGTCATAGAAATCTCTTTTGTCTGGTGGTGGACTGAGACACTTGGCTTAATCAGCCTGCCAAGAGTCTTTCATCAAGGTGGTAGTCCGACAGCAACTCCACCTGCCCATCATCACGGATATAAAGCTGTTCCTCCATTTTGACCCCCTCGCCGCCAGCCTCGTGGCCGATAAAGCTTTCGACGCAGAGCGTCATGCCTGGCTGCATGATGCCGTCATAGCCCTTATCGTCGATGTCCTCGCGATGAACAATATAGGGATATTCGCCGGTCATCCCGACCCCATGGGCCAGTGCAAAGTAACGCCGCGCCTTGTAGGGCTGAGGAATCTGCCACGCCTTCTCGGCGTACTCCTTGAATGTCATGCCTGGAGCGATCAACGCCATGTTGGTGCGCACCTGGTCGAAGGCCATGCGATAGAGCTCACGCTGCTTGGGGGTGGCTTCACCATCGCCGCACAAAAATGTCCGCGAGAAATCGGCGTAGTAGCCATAACGGCCGACCACGTCGGTATCCAGGGCGACCAATTCCCCCGCCTGCATCGCCCGATCGGAACACTCCTGAAACCAAGGGTTAGTGCGTGGGCCAGAGTTCATCAGCCGCGTTTCGACGTAATCGGCGTCGGTAGCGATGATGTGCTGGTGCAGGTACGACCAGACCTCATTCTCCGTCGCACCGGGGCGGATCGCCGCTTCCAGCTTGCGCACGCCCTGCTCCACTGCCCGCAGCGAACTGCGCACCATCTTGATCTCGTTGGGCACCTTGATCGCTCGTGCCCGCTCCAGCGGCACCTGGGCATCGCAGATCTGCCAACCCCGCTCGACCAGCGCGAAGGCAGCATGGGAGGTCGCGCTCTCAATGGCTACCTTATCGCCCTTTTGCCCGCCGCACTGGCGCACCAATGCGTCGATCTCGTCGGCCCATGCCTGGGTGGTCTGCTGAAGTTGATCATCACAGAAATAGTAGGAGATCGCCGTCGCAGGACGTGTCTCATCAATGCCAGGCAACCCTTCGGTAAGGTGGGCGCAGCCGGAGAACTCGAACATCACTACCGGGCCTTCCGCGGGAACAAAGGCATAACGGGCAGGGTTACGTGCGGAGTAGACCTGCATGTTTCGCGCACCGGTGGCGTAGCGCACGTGGGTCGGATCGAACAACACGGCGGCGACGATATCGCGCTTTTTTAATTCGGCCCTTGTCCTGAACAGACGATCGAGCAAAATCTGTTGGATCTCATCCGCAGTCGGTTCGCACTCGAAAGGCTCGCGTGTTGGCGCCAGAATGCCGGTGCCGTCTAGCATTGATGGTGCGCTGGAAAGAAAGCTTGTCATGGTCGGTGTGGCCCGTCTTATCAGAATGAGCGGACACGCACCACATAGGGCGCGTGCATGCCGTTTATTTGTTAATGAAATCTCTATCTAGTCGAGCAGACCGTCGACGCGGGCCTCGCGACGACGCTCCGCCTCGATATGGGCTTCGGAAACACGCCCATAGAGCTGACGTGTCCGCTCAAGCCGACCAACTACACCCGGCTGCTGGGAATAGGCAAAAATGGCGGTGTGGCGCTCGCGCTGACCGCTAACTCGCGTCACGCGATGCAGTGAATAGCGCCCCTTGAATAACTGCAAATCGCCTGGGTGAAGCTCTAGCGTCCGCGGGGTGGTCTCGTCCTCACCGCGGATCACCATGCCAACCGCAGGGTAGTTTTCGCCGGCAGGCGTTCGGATGTTGGGGCAGTACTGAAACTCACCGCCAGTATCCGGCTGCTGGGTCATCATCGAGACGATGTATTCATTGGTATCGTAGTGCCACGGCTGCTCGGTACCGGGTGGGAGTACGTTCTGAACCAGTCCGGCGAACGGATCCGCGTACTCGTAAACGTCTGTCTCACCAAGGCACTCGGCCACCAGGCGCTTCATCACCAGTGACACATAAAGCTGATGAATCACGGCATCGGCAGGGATCAAATCGCGTGTCACGAAACCGCTGGTGCGCTCCATGAAGAGGCGACGCGGATCGGACTCATCAAGCGTCGTATCGTCACTCGTAAACCAAGCATTGACCCGACGACTGGAGTAATAACTCTTGGCCGACATCTGCTCGCCCTCTTGGCGTGCCTGGGCCAGCGCCTCTGGGCGCAGAAAGCCTCGCAGCACGGCGCAACCCTCGCGATTCAGATCCTCGCGCACCCGGGCGATCTCTGCTTGCAGGCGGGCATCTTGAAAGTCATGCAGTGGATAACGTTGGGTGTCGACCAGCGCACTCAAATCGGTGCGCTCGGCGTCGGCCAGCCAGCGTTGGGCAACGTCAGGGGTGAGTGCGGCAGCGATTGTACTCATGTGAAATGACCTCTCGATCAGCAGGATTTGCGGCATCTGCAGAACGGTTTTCGTTGCCCGTTACATTGGGCTATCCATCTGCATGGCCTATACTGGCGGGATCGAATCCATCAGGGAAACGAGTCCTTCCAATGACAACCATCGGCGTTTCCGATAGCTCGAGATTGGCAGCACTGGACAGCGATCTGCTGCTCGCCTTCGTCACTGTCGCCGACAGCGGAGGCTTTACGGCCGCAGCGCGTTATCTACACAAGACCCAGTCAACCATCAGCCTGCGCATCAGCACGCTGGAATCTCGCCTCGACACGCTGCTGATCGAGAGAAATGGCCGCCAACTCAAGTTGACCGGCGACGGTGAAACCTTCCTCGTCTATGCCCGGCGCTTGCTACAACTGCAACGCGAAGCGATTGCCGCGCTGGGTCGCGCTCAGCCGGTCACGCTGCGTTTCGGACTGCCGGAGGATTACGCCGACACATGGCTGCCCGCACTGCTTGAGCGCTTTGGCGAGCAGCATCCCGAAGTGCATGTCCATATACACTGCCGGATGTCGACCGAACTGCTGGAACAGCTGGAACAGGGCTCCCTGGACGTGGTGCTGGCGGTAAGGCACGCACCCACCAGCGGCGGCCGACGCGTTGCCACCGAAGAGGTCGTATGGGCAGCGCATCGGCGCTTCGAGCTAGATCCCTCCCGGCCACTGCCGCTGGCGCTATTCCCGGAGCAGTGCATCTACCGGCGCCGGGCGCTGGCGGCACTGACCGGCATCGGTCGCGACTGGCAGCTTGAATCTTCCAGCCAGAGCCCCAGCGGACTGCGTGTCATCGTCAACCAGGGCCGCACGATCACCGTTACTGACCGCCGCTCGCTGCCCGAGGACTGGAAAGTCATCGAAGACGCCGAAGGATTGCCGCCGCTGCCACCAGCAATACTCGAGGTGCATCGCTCCCCCAGTCTGTCCCATCCAGCATTCGATGACTTCATGGCGTTGATTGATGAGGTTTTGGAGGCGGTCTCAGCGACTAGCCCAAGCCACCATCACCATATGGCTGATGTGATCTAACCAAAGCACCTGTGACCGGCCCCCCTGGGCCGTGCGTTTTCTCGACTAAGTCGCCCTGCTGGATTCCCTATTCGCTGCGCCTGATCAAGAGCAGTTATAGCGTATCGACATTAGGGCTTTCGCGTTGAGGGCTATAAAAGCGATCTTCCAATAGATGCCTATACTGACCATAGCCATCAACGGAGGTCGCTATGGATTATCATCACTACCGCAAAGCCCTGACTGAAACACTTGCCCAGAGTGAAGTGCCCTTTCCCGCTGCCGAATACCAAGCGCGCCTAGATAAGGTGCGTCAGACGATGACCGAGCAAGGGTTAGATGCGCTCCTGCTCACCGATCCCGCTGATATTAACTACCTCACTGGCTATCACACCTTTGAAGTCTCGGTTCACGCCTGCCTTGTCTGCACCCAGGAACGGTTAGTGTTGCAAGTCGCCTCGATTGAAACAGGGGCGGCAGTCGTCACCGCTCAGGTTGATGAGATCATCGGCTACCGCTGGGAAAACCTCGATGAAATCATCGCGCCATTGGCGGATCTGCTGGCCCACTGCCAGAAAATCGGTATTGATGGCTGGAGTGCTGGGCTGCGCTTTGGCGTGATTGATGCACTGCTGAAGACCATTGGCCGCGAGCGCTTTTGCGAAGCAGGCGCGTTAGTCGATGCAATTAGAATTGTTAAAAGCCCTGCTGAACTGGAGATGCTGCAAGAGAGCGCGCGGATAACCGCTCTAGGCCTTGAGACCGCGATTCAGAGCATTCGCCCGGGCATGACTGATAACGATATTGCCGCGGTGGGTGCCAAAGCGCTGTTGGAAAACGGCAGCGAATTTATGAGCCTGCAGCCGATCGTGACCAGCGGGCACCGTATTGGTGTGATACATGTTAACCATAAGCGGCGTGTCATTCAGCCTAACGAGCCAGTGTTTCTGGAGTTTGGCGCCGCGTATCAGCGCTACACGGCCCCCATGATGCGTACTGCGGTAACCGGCGTACCAAATGCGTCTTTATTAGCCACTCGCGATCTTTGTCGTTCAATATTTGAGGCTCTGTGCGACACCATGCGGCCCGGCAATACCTTTGATGCCGCTGCCCAGGCGGCTGATGCCTTACTCGCCCCGCAGCGAGACCAGTATTTTTTCTCCGGCGTGTTTGGCTACGCCGTGGGCGCACAATTCCCGCCTAGTTGGGTGGAGGGCACGGGTTTTATCGCCAAAGGACAGCATCGCCCCTTTGAAACCAATATGGTCTTTCACCTTCCGCTCTGCCTAAGGGTGCCCGGCCAGTGGGGCGTAGGAATAAGCGACACCGTGGTGGTGACCGAGCAGGGAGCCAAACCGCTAACCAATAACGACTGGCAGCTGTTTGAGGCACACTCATAACCTCTCACATAGACATTCTCATAGCCCCTACATTGACACGTTCATAAAGTAGCGCTATCGTCAGCACAGATGCAAATGAGAAACACTCTCTTTTTATTCACTAAGCAGCCAGACAGTCGTGAGGGATCAATGGGATGACTAGCGAGCAGCGGCAACTTCGCCAAACGGTCATGTTTTTGCGCACCTCTTTTGAAGCGGTTCAGCACTCCATTGCTGGCCGCCTGGAGGACCCGCTGCCCTGCTGGATGGATACCGCCATGATGTCGATGCTTTCCCGCGAGCTGACCCGCTGCTGCCAGCAGTCCAAGCCGCTGTTTGCGCCTCCCGTTACGGAGCAGCTTTACATCGCCTCGCAACAGTGTGACCTGCTGCTGAAGCAGTGCCCCGGGGTGCTAAGCAGCGCGGTGTGCCATCGCCAGTTGAGCGCCATCATGCTGCCGCTGGCCAGCGCCCTTCAGCAAATTGATAGCCCTGCCAAGCGGCGCTGGCCTTGGTTGCGGCAATAAAAACACATATTGAAACCAAAACCCCGCTTTAAG
>NZ_PJBT01000058.1:0-7097 GCF_002836035.1 Halomonas sp. MES3-P3E
CCGACACCGGGGCGCCGGCACCTGGCTTGATGCTGATGATTTATCCCTCTGGCCGCCGCGCCTGGTTGTCCCGACTGACGGTATCCGCTGGCCATCTTCCACCCGCGACGCCTGGCGAACCGTTACGCCGGCGCCCTGGTCGACGTGTCGATGTCCAAATTGGCCCGTGGCCACAGTGGAGCCTAAACGAGGCCCGAGAGCGACACGGGGAGAACGCGGCCGCTGCGTCGCGTGGCCATGACCCGCGCTACCTGGTTGCTGCCAGCGAGGTGGTCCCGCTGTTCGGCGACATGATGCGCCGCTGGCTGGCTCACCTGGAACGCATGGGAGAGCTCGCCCCGTCGACTCTGGCCGCCCATTGCCAACGTTGGCAGGCCTATCTGTCGCGTCTCGACGGAGTGCCGGTCGATCAGCTGTCCCGACAGCACATTGCCCCGGAGCTGACCCGCGCCGCCGAGAGCTCGCCGGTACAGGCGCGGGCCACCCTGTCGACGCTACGTGCGGCGTTGGAATGGGCGCATGGCCAAGGTTGGATCGAAGACAATCCCGCCGCTGGCATGAAGCCATCTACCTATGGCGGCAAAGCCGGAAAGACGAGAAGCGTCACCCTGACGATCGAGGAATTGCGGGAAGTCTGGTCCACCCTTGAGGCCTGCCTTTTGTCGCCGGCAATGGTCGACGCCTTGCGTATGCTTATCCTGACCGGGGCCAGGCGTGCCGAAGTGGCCGGGATGCGTTGGGAAGAAGTAGATCTCGATCATGGCGTGTGGCATCTGCCGGCGACCCGCACAAAAACCAAGGAGCCCCGGGACGTATACCTATGTGAAGAGGCGCTGGAAATATTGCGCGCGCGCCTGCCTGCCGCTAAAGGGCCGGTATTCCGTGCGATCGGCCATGACAAGCCATTGACCCCGGATAGCTTGAGCACCGCCGTCAAACGCCTACAGCGGCAACCTGATCAGCGAGGCAAAGGAGGTGGCCTGCTGGCTCGCCTGGGTGCTGAAAAGCCGTTCACCGTCCACGACCTGCGCAGATCCGCCGCCACCCTATGGGGCGAGCATCTGGCAGTAGCTCCTCACATCATCGAGCGGTTGCTTGGTCACGCACCGGCCAACGCCATCGAAGCGGTTTATCAGCATCAGCGATACCGTTCAGAACAGCGTGAAGTCATTGCGCGGTGGGGCGCTCTGTTGCATGACCACGTGATTAACGACCCCGGCGACGCCGTGGTGCCGTTTCGTCGTAACACCACAGCGTCTGCTTGACTTGCCCCCGCCCATCACTCAGCAACGATAAGGCTGACCAGGACGTCGACCTTGTCATATTCAAACCGGAAAAGTGGCCAAAATGCGCCTGAGTCATGGAGGTATCGTCCAGTGACGCACAGTGATGTGCAGTGATGTGCGTCAACACAACTGGAGACGAATATGCAGAACAACGTGAACGATATCACTCCCGAATACCTCACCGACGAGCAGGCCGCTTTCCTGCTGGGCGGTCTATCACCCCTGACCTTACGCAACTCCCGCGTACGTGGAGTGCTACTCGGTCATAAGGCGCCGCCGTGGGTAAAGCTGGGTCGTCTCGTCCGCTATCGCCGGCGTGATCTATTGAAGTGGGCAGAGCGTAACGCGGTCGAACGCCGCACCGCTCAAGGCTAGGGGGTGTCATGACAATATCAATGGATCGCATCTTAGCCGATGCCGAAAAAAGCGCTTTATTCACGCGGCCGCCGCTAAAGATCGAGCTTTCGCTAGCACTCCTTGTCGAGGCCTACCACGAGAGCCGCTATGTGTGCGCCCTGGACGCGTTGCGCGTTAATGGCGACACATGCTGGCATAGCTCCATTGCTGAGCTGAGGCAAAAAGGCTTTGAATTCTTACAGCAACCTCGCCCGCATATGCACCGGCACGGCGGCCAAGCGCTGTATCAAGACTATCGCCTGTCGGTGAGAAGCATCGAAAAAGCCGAGAGCCTTTTGAAGCTCTATCGAGCGGGCAGAAGTCAGCCACCGATGAGTTCGCAGACAAAGACGAGCCCAGGGAAGAGCGCATGAATTTTATAAGAAGTGGTTGCTACCTGGGGATTTTTTCGACTTCACCGCATCATCTGGACGTTTTATGTCACAATGTTACGAAGAGGGCCGAGAGAGAGGCCTTAGAAAAGCGAAACCCCGGAATCCTTGGAAGCTGTGGCAGGCAAAAAGGAGACCGGGGCTACAGACGCCTTGGAGGGCGTGAATCTGTATGTTGAGTATAAACCAATTTTTAGCGGATAACACCCGCTGTGGAAACGGGGTGCGCACATGAGCGCATCAAATCCCGTTCCCGCGCAGCTTGACCTCATCTCAGAGCCAAAGAATTATCACGATTCAGAGCGGTGGGGATGGTTCTCCGTCCTCGCTCGACAGAGCGCCGACGGCGGACGTCTACGGCAGAGCTCCTATCGTCTCAATCAGTTGCCGAGCGTCATACAGGCAGCCCCCCGCGATCGTGACTGCTACATATCCCAGGGCGAATTCTCGGCACCCAACCGGCGCGTCGTTAATCTCGCCCGAATCGGGCTTCTGTTTCTTGATATTGATCCTGGCCAGGCCACTCACCTCGACGGCGATCAGTGGGCTATGCGTTGCCTGATGGCTTGTAAAGACGAGGGTATACCTGCCCCCTCCCTAATCGTGTTCAGTGGCCGTGGCGTTCACCTCAAGTGGCTGTTGAGCACTCCTGTGCCCCGGCAGGCGCTAATGAGATGGAACCTGGCTCAGCGCAACCTCGTAGAGCGATTCGAGCACTTGGGAGCCGATGCGGGCGCGAAAGATGCCAGTCGCGTATTGCGGCTGGAGGGAACGCGTAACAGCAAATCGGGTGAAGTGTGCCGTGTCGTATGGGAAGACCGAGGTACGGACGGAGATCTGGCCAGGTACGGTTTTGATGAGCTTTTCGACGAACTGGTCGATATGCCCCGTGAAGCGCTAAGAGAGACGATTAAGCAGCGAGAAGCAAGTAGGGGGCTGCGGGTAATCAAAGGCGGTCTACACGGGCTACGCAAGCTGTCTCAGCGCACGTTGGCCTGGGATCGGCTAGAAGATCTACGCACCCTTGCCAAGATGCGCGCCCACAGCATCGAGGGGCAGCGGATGTTGTTCCTTCACTGGTCAATAAACTTTCTGGCTCTCGCTGAGCCCATCAAGGCCAGTCATCTTCATTACGAAGCGCGTACCCTTGCCGCTGAGATTGCCCCCGGCTGGTCATATCGTGATTGTGACCTAAGCACTCAGTTTGCCAAGGCCAAAGCTCATGCGAGAGGCGAGAAGGTCGAGTTCAACGGACAAATGTACTCTCCGCTCTATACCCCCCGCAATGCAACGCTGATCGACACGTTCCAGATTACTGACGATGAACAACTACAGCTTAAAACAATCATCAGCAAAGCTGAGGCTAAGCGTCGGGATGCTGAACGTAAGCGAGAGTATCGCCGCAAGGCCGGTGCTCTCGATCGCGGGGAATACCTGTCTCAAGCTGAACAACGTCGAGAGGAAGCGCAAAGACTGCGCAATGAAGGGTTCAGCTACCGAAAGATCGCCACTGCTATGGAAACCAGCGTAAGCCAAGTACAGCGGATGTTGACCAACAACCAATAGGTGTACCCAAGTCCGTCCGTATTACTTGTGGTGGTAACCAATAGAGAGCTTCTGCCACCAGATCCATGTGTCTGACTAAGAGCATGGCTAGGTAGCGCTCAGGGTCTGCCCGGCTTACTTAAGCATACCGTATAGATAAGGTGTACCCAGGTCCGTCCGTATTACTTGTGGCGTAGCCAATAGGAGGGTAGCTCTGTCCTCTGCATCGCAGATGATATCGCTCGGTCAGTGGTCCATGCGTACTACTTGAGGGCGTAGCCTGGTGGGGTGATAACCAGTCCGTCCGTATTACTTGCCCTGGATAATCTGCAGTCTTTGAGTGAAGAGAGTCGCCTACCATCGCTGATTCCTTAGCTATGGAGATTCCCTGTGCCTGCCCCCACTCGTTTAGAAGTCGCTGAATATAACCGTGCTGTCGGCACTCGTATACGAGAAGCCCGTCAGCTAGCCGGTTTCAGTCAAGCTGGTCTTTCCGAAGCTATCGCGATTGATTCGAATCTCATGCCAAAGCTCGAATCCGGTGTAGATCTTGAAGACGGCGCCGCCCCCTGGGTGCTAAACCGGATTGCTACCACATGCGGCGTTAAAGTTGATTTTCTGCTGGGCCTGACTGAAGAGAGTGAGCCTGACGAGCCTGGGCCGACCTGGCGAGAGCTTGCTTATGTTTGTAATGCCAGCGCAGCGCGTGGACGTGAGCGACATGTACACGATCTAGCAGTTCGAGACGCCCTTATCATTCAGTTTCGTGAGATGTCGGCAGAAATTATGCCGAGTGTCGAAGCTGTACAAAGGGCGCTTGAGCGCGTCATTGAGCTGAACCCTTCGTGGGATGACATGCGGGCCGGATCTCGATTATCAGACGCGACCGCTGCGCTTAGCGATGTTGCTCTTGCTGTGCCGGCGTTCCAGCGCTTACGTCGATCGACAGATGATTGCTGACGCGCCTGACACTCTGTCTGGCCTTGAAATTGCTGCCGCCTGATCCGTTCCTTTCGTACGAACCAAGCCCGCCGAGTGCGGGTTTTTTTGTGCCCGCTATTTGCTTTTCCCAACCCGGAAAATTGGACGTTAGCGGCATTTCTTCCCCCCTTAGCATGTACCTCGTATCTCCGGTTATCCCCGGTTAGCACCGATATTCCTTATGGAAACTGCCCATGAACAGCAACAGCAAAATGACATCGGAGCGCGATAAGCGCGCACAGCGGCGAGAGCTAATACTCGACTGCGCGATGGACTTGCCGCATGACCAGATATTGCTGAGTACCCGTGAAGCAGCGGATGTACTGAGCATCTCGGCCGGACTGCTGAAAAAGTCACGCATGACCCATGTGCTGCTGAATCGAACTCCGCCGCCCCACGTAGCGCTGACTTCAACAACCATCCGTTATCGACTTAGCGACATCACAGCCTGGCTTGAGTCCGTACTTGATGAAGCTACGCGGCCGACATCAGCAAAACCCAAGCCCAAGACCGCTAGCCGCAGCACTCAAGGAGCTCAGCACCATGCCTAACAACGAATATGCAATAGAAGCGCGCAGCGCGATGGAGCTCACCAGAGAAGAGCTAGCGGCTGCTTTGGACGGCGGTCAGCTGTCTGAAGATGCGATTCGGCGCGCCCTGGCTACCGTTGAGTTCGCTATCGGCGCGGCAAGCGAGCCGCAACAGAAGACGTTAACGCAGCACGAGGCGATGGAGCACAGCGTTAAAGAGTTCTCTCGCGAGATACGCGATGAAGCACTCAGTCACGCGAGTCACTCGATTGATAGCGTGCTTGAAGAGCTGAACCTTGTCGCGCTGGGCGATCGTCTCAGCCCAGCGAGGGCCTTTTTACTGGTTATCGCTCTTGGGGCAGCGGCTAGCTCCATTAACGGCGTGATGGAAGAGCAGCAGGGCTGATGGCTTCTTCTGTCGGCTCAGTCAAAGGCTCCTCAAAAGAGCTGCGCGACCGGCTCGGTGATGACGCCCGGCAGCGCCGTGGGGCGACCAACATCCTCGATCCCCGGGAAGTCCAGGGTGACTACGATGCTGGTCGCTTGATGACTACCACGCTCGACGGTGAGCAGCGGCCTATCACGGATGCGGATCTAGCTGCTTTTCGTCGCAATGCCCGCGCCCTGGGCAATCGCTTTAAGGGCGGCATCACTCCTCGCCAGGTGATCGATCTGAGCTTGCGCAAAGACCGGCATCGAGCACGGACGGAGATTCCTACGGCTGTCGCCGCTGCTTCACGCCAAGCGAAAGACGGGGCGTTAGAAGTGCGATTCATGACGAGCTCAAGTCCGCAGAGCAAGCGAGCTCGGCATCAGGTGATCGTTGAGTTCGGAGAGTTCGCTGGTCTGGTGGCAAACGGCGGGTTGAGCCCGCGTAAAGCCGCGCGGGAGCTCGTACGGGGCCGTATTCGCTTTGACTGTGACTGTGAACATCACCGCTATCGTCGCCGTTATATCGCAACCATTGGGCGCTACAACGCGGGCCGTCCGGAAACCGGTTACCCAAAAATCACGAACCCCAGCCTGTCGGGCGTCGCGTGTAAGCACGTCTTGCGCACCATGTCTGAAGTGGAAGGTGGCGGTTCTGTTCAGACGTTCCTGGCCAGAGCTATCGAGAAAGCCCGCGGGGGCGGCACGGCAATTCAGCGTACGTCGCAGAAAGCCGCCGATCGCCAAGCGAAAAAGCAAGATTCACGTCCGATGGCGGCAAATGCTCAGGACACCGGTGATAGGGACTTCGATCGCGCCCGGCAGGCCTTACGTCGGAAGAGCCGTGCCACGGCAACTAAACCCAAGAAAACAGCAAATGGCAGCAAACGAGCCGCTGCCCTGGGTGGCAATGCCAACGCCCGGGACAAGCTGCTAGCGGCGGCTAAAGAACTGGGTATTTCTGCTGAACAAGCTGCTGACATCTTCAAAGCCGCTCCCAAGGACAAGTCATGACGGCGCCCCGGGATCCACTACAGCGCGATCGGCTGGAAGATCGCTTACACCGGCGTGCTCTCACTGGTGATCACACCGCATTTTTACGACTGCGCCGCCTACGCCGCCTGTGGCGTGCCATGGACACCATGAACACAAACCGCAAGAAAGCTCAGGAGAAAGCAAATGACTGATAACACCGATACCCGCGACACGCTGATGGACAAGGCCGACCGCCTGGACACTCTGAACACTCCCGATCTCCGTGAATGGATTGCGGCAACACGTGAGGCTGATCGCCTTCGCCGTGAATTGAGTGGCGTTTCCGCCCAAGGGCGCTTCACTGCCGCGATCGCTCAACACGGAAGCCCACAAGACGCGCTGCGTGCTGTTCAGTTTGAAGTCGACGCGCTGACTGAGCGGCTCAAAGAAGCATCAGAGAAAAAGCTTCGTATCGAAAATGATCGTCGCGAGCTCGGCGATATTTTGAATCCGGTCACAAGTCAGCTGATCACGAAGGGGCGCACGCTTTGCGAGCGCAAAAA
>NZ_PJBT01000059.1:0-6972 GCF_002836035.1 Halomonas sp. MES3-P3E
GACGTTGGGCATGGCACTGTCTGGGTGAATGGCGATATTCGCTATATTGCCATGCAGTTCAGTAGGTTAGAAGCATTCCTGGGGGCCGGTCTCACGGATTCAGGTATATAGTAAGTCATTTTTCGCATTGAATTCGCCTGCAAGTATTTCGAGTCATCTGTTAAATCGTCTTAATAGTCGTGTTTCAGAGAAAACAACACGTCCTAATTTGTTCGAGCAACACGGGTATGGGCAAGAAATGAGAATTAGGCCGCATCAGTTTAGACACTTTGCCAATACAATGGCTCATCTCAGCGATATTCCTATTGAAATAATTACCGCATGGTCTGGAAGAAAAGATGTTAATCAAACATTTGAATATATTCATACTACTGAGCATGAGGAGTCTGAGCGAATAAGCTCTGTGCTCAATTTCTCAAATGACAAAGACTCAGATATCCGTATAATCACAAGTAAGGACTTGACAGAGACTACTAACCTGCCTGCTTCCGTGACATCAACTGGCGTATGTATTCAAGAGCTAAATGTTTCCCCTTGTGAATATTTAAACGATTTTGTTAGTCAGTGCTTTATGTGTTCTTCCGCTTGTCATATTGCAGGAGATCAAAAAGCGATTGATCTTTTTGAAAAAGACTTTGTTTACCAAAAGGCTCGGCTGGATCAGGTGAGCAATGATTCTAGAGTCAAAGTTTCAAAAGCAATGCAAGACTGGGTTGTGATACACCACCGTAATACAGAAGTACTTAAATCTTTGATCCTGCTTATGAAAGAGTACCCTGTTGGTTCTATCATTCGTTTTTCCCAAAGGATTAGTGAGTTCAAAGTGACGGATCTGAGTACCAAAAAAGTAGAAACAATAAGGTTTGCGTTGCCTGATTCAAATAGTGGATTGAAAAGCCTTCAGTCCACTGAAACCAGTCACGTCGATCTTGGTGCTGAGAATAGCGATTTGAATAATTTGCTATCCAACTTTGGTTTGTCAGAGGAATAAATTCAATGGCCTTGCCAAAAATAAGCTCTCAGGAACAACGCAAAATTGAAGTTCTCATTCATAAGTGGAAAGGGAAGCTTACCTGGGCGACATTGGTTGAGCGAGCCGAGCTGGAACTGGGGATAAGGGTTACTCGCCAGACACTCTGCACCTATACGGGTATCTTACACGCTTATAAAGATAAGAAAAATCAGCTACGCGGTGTTCCCTCGTCAATGCCCGAAGAAGTCACTGTGGAGAGTGCAAGCCTTGCTCGGCAAATTGAAAACCTAAAAGCAGAGATAGTCATTTTTGAACGCAAAAACAATGAGCAACTGAGGTTGATCGAACGCATTTTATCTAACGCTAGAGAAATACCAAACTTGGATTTACGTACCCTAATCAAGAAACGCCCTGAAGAGATGAACAATGGCTAGTGGTCAGCAATTAGCAAAACACAATCTTGAGCAGTTTCGAACTTGGCGAGCCACTCAGACTGACGAAGATTTTCTACAAATTATCCACCTCGGTCGGTTGAAGCGCGTGGAAATTGCTAAGGCAATTGGTTGTGGTAAAAGTGCGCTAACTCAGAATCCTGGTTTGCGTGCTGAAATCGATGCTCTTGAATCGGAATTACGGAATCGGAGTATCCTTCCACCAGTAGTAGAGGCCGCCCATACACCAACCGATCAGTCTCGGGAATACAATATTTCGGCAACACGTCTAACGCGCAATGATCATCGTTCCGCCCGACTTGAGCAGGAGAATATAGAACTCAAAGCCCGAATTAGAGAGCTAGAGCGCCGCCTAGCCCGCTTTGGCGAGCTATCCGAGACGTTAGCCGAAATGGGGGTGATGCCGCGCTGATGAATACGCTCTGCCCATTTGATACTGATTTCTTGCGAGTTACTAGCATTCCATATGCAACGGATAGATATGTCATTTTCAGCGGTGTCCCAGTTCGCAACTCCTCTCCGTTAGTCAGTAGCGTAAAATACGTCATTACGATCAAATCCGATTTGTCAGCTCTCCCTGTCGCACCGTCAATAGGTCAGCATTGGAAGGTTACTGGGTCGTACGTGATCGACACTCTGCAGAATGGTGCTTATTCGTTCAGACGCCACACCTATGATGCGCCAAAACAGCTTGCTTGTACCTTGCCGCAAGACGGCGAGCAGTTGATTCAATTTATCGCTAATGAAGAAGACTTTAAGGGCATCGGAGAGCAGAAAGCCCGCTTGCTCTGGCATGCATTGGGCGAACACTTTCATATGACCGTGAGCAAGGATACACCAGAGTCTCGAAATAAATTACTGAAGCTACTGAGCCCTGATTCTGTCAATGCACTGTTTGAAGGATATGCCAAGTATGCAAACCTCTCTGCCTGTAATTGGATGTCCGAGCACGCCATACCGGCGCCAGTTCAGCAACGGCTTTTAAAATTTCATCACGAGCGTTCCATTGAAATAATCCAAGAGAATCCCTATGTGCTTATGGGTTTCGGCATGTCCTTCCAGGAAGTGGACTCTCTCAACTTCACTATCACAGATGAAGACCCTAGACGTCTGATTGCTGCTGTTGAGATGGCGATAAGGAAGGACGTCGAAAAAGGCCATACCTACACGACTCAAAGCCGAATTCGCCCGTATGTCAGTAAGGCGCTTGGCACTTCAAAGCTTGCGTCTCGGGCTTTTGAAGTCGGTCATCAAAAGGCCCAGTTCGTGCTGAACCAGGAAGCTGATACCTACCATCCAACGGCGCAGTTCTTGATGGAGTCAGTTGTAGCAAAGCGACTAAGAAAGTTAGCTGCTCAAATCGATTTATATGACCAGGATGCCGACCAAGCCTGCAGAACCTCATTAGCCGAGATGCCTTATGAATTGACGCAGCGTCAAGTTCAGGCCATTGCGATCTCTCTGGATAATGCTGTTAGTTGCATCACAGGCGGTGCAGGAACGGGGAAGACCACTGTGCTCCGCACAACGCTTAGTGCCTTCAAAGCTCTCGGCTACGAGATACACGCCGTTGCCCTATCAGGCCGGGCAGCGATGCGCCTGCAGGAGTCGATTGGTTTCCAAACAAGGACTATTGCCGGGCTGCTACGGCAAGCACCTGTTGAGCCCACTAGTGCTCAACCTCTGCACCTGCTCGTAATAGATGAAGCCAGCATGGTCGATTTACCCACCATGTATCGTCTAGTCACTCACCTCAGCCCTGATATTCGGATCATTTTCACGGGTGATCCTGATCAGTTACCACCAATTGGTTGCGGTAAAGTTCTTTCAGATATTGTTGCATCGGGCCTGATTGCTAACACAACGTTAGATATTGTGAAACGCCAAGTGGAGTCGACGGGCATCCCTGAATATTCGCAAATGATTAACGAGGGTATCGTTCCTAAGCAGCTGTCTATGGGTGCAGTCTTTTTTCACGAGACACCCCAAAACAACATTGCCGAACAATGTACTGCGCTGTTTGCAGAGGCTCCAGACGGTAGCCGCATCGTCGGCGCAACTAAAGCGCTCGTAGCTGATATTAATCAGCGCGTACAGGCAGCGGTGAATTCAAGCGGACAGCGTATGGAATTTGAGCTGCAAGGTGACCGTTTTTTCCGCGAAATTCGCTGTGGCGACTCTGTGTTATTTACGGAGAATAATTACGACTCAGGTATCCAGAATGGGTCATTGGGTACTTTAATTTCGTCCGAGTCCGAGGCTACAGGAAAATATTTCGGCGTGGTGCGATTGGATGTCGGCAGCGAGATTGTGTTAACTCAGGCTATCCAGGAATCAATGGAGCTCGGCTATTGCATTACACTTCACAAAGCACAAGGATCGCAATTTCCGCGTGTGATTATTGCCCTTAGGCCTGGGAGAATAGTGGATAGAGCATGGCTTTATACCGCGATTACACGCGCTGAGTCGGAGGTGCATATCGTTGGCACGGCTCGTGACTTAGCAACGATTACTCATAAACCCAGCTTTTCCCACCAAAGACTGAGCTATCTAGAACAACTTTTGGCGAAGGAATGAGGAGAAACTCCTATTTTTCAATGCTTGCACCTCAAACCCCAACCAAAATCACCTCCGCCTGCCCATCCAACTGTTCCTTCACTGACTGCCATTCCGGCATAAAACTGTATTGGTGCCAGGCAGGTTTGTCGATGGGTGCACGAATCATCTTCAAGTAAGTAACTTAATGCAGGTTTAACGAACGGTCTCCAACAAAAACTCTTTCAGGTGCAAAAAGTAAAGCACCGAGGCTTCCTCAATATCTCAGTCCCCGCCAAGTATTCAGGTGCCGTTCAGTGATCCACCGAACAGACTAACGTTTTTTGTGAGATTAACGTCGATTACGTTTCACTGTGGTTGCAGTGGCCAAATCGTTCTATCTTAAATGTTAGTTGACAACGAGGAAGCACACGCGTTTTACGTAAAAATATTGGACGATTGGGCAATGACACCCCCCATCTTTTAAAGGAGGTAGCGATGCTTATTTTCGAGTCTT
Source organism: Halomonas sp. MES3-P3E (assembly GCF_002836035.1). Taxonomy (NCBI): domain Bacteria; kingdom Pseudomonadati; phylum Pseudomonadota; class Gammaproteobacteria; order Oceanospirillales; family Halomonadaceae; genus Halomonas; species Halomonas sp. MES3-P3E. Next base: position 4,478 of record NZ_PJBT01000059.1, read on the forward strand.
TTTTTACAAGTGGCCTAGCACAGGTTTCCTATCTGGTTGGTGACAGCAAGGCGGCAGTGGCCGCGGTAATCGACCCTCGTCGAGATATTGATATCTACTTGCAGATGGCAAAAGAGCAAGGCCTGCGAATTGCCTATGTCATCGAAACGCACATTCATGCAGAGTTTGTATCCGGTGCTCAATCACTGGCGAACCGCACTGGTGCGCAGGTTATTGGTGGCCGCTCCGATGAATACCGGTTCGACCTTCGCCATGTCAGCGATGGTGAGGTATTGGAACTCGGCCAGGTAAGGCTGCAGATCATGCATTCGCCGGGCCATACGCCTGAACACATTTCTCTTCAGCTGTTCGATACGCAGCAAGGCAGTGACCCCATCGCATTATTCACTGGCGACACGTTGTTCAACCTGGATGTTGGGCGCCCTGATTTGCTTGGAGAGGGCAGTGAACGAAAGCTGGCCAGTGAGCTATTTCACACTCTCTTTGATCGTTATCTGCCGCTGGGCGATCGGATAGAAATATATTCCTTTCATGGGGCCGGTTCGGCGGGCGGTAAGTCGATAGGTGACAGGCATCAATCTACGCTTGGCAACGAACGGCTTTTTAATTCTGTACTGCAGGAAAAGAGTAGCGAAGAGGCGTTTATTGACACGCTGCTTGCCGATATGCCGGAACCGCCACGACACTATGCGCGCTTGAAGAAGCTGAACGTCGGTGCCATCGAACAGTGGGAAAGCCTATCGCTGGCCCCGCCGCTGTCGCCTGATGACTTTCAATCACTTGCTGGCAACGCCAACATGCAGGTCGTAGACATTCGCTCAATACTGGCATTTGGCGGTGGCCATGTGCCAGGGGCTATCAACATCGCGTTACGTAACGAGTTTGTCAGTTGGGCGGGATGGATGCTCTATGACTCCCGCCCAATTTTGCTGGTGGGCGAGTCGACAGAAGATGTCCATCAAGCCATTACCCAGCTCTACCGCATCGGCCTGGATGACATTCGTGGCTACCTGCACAATGGTATAACGGATTGGCAGAATGCGGCACTACCCCTGAGCAGGTTGCAGGAGTGGACCGTCCACGAGCTGAACGCTCGGCGTGAAGAGCCCGATGTTCAGGTGCTTGATGTGCGTAGTCCCAATGAGGTTGCCAATGGACGAGTACCGGGCGCAAAGCATATTTACGTCGTCCATCTTGCCGAGCAACTAGATAAATTAGATCCGAACAAGACCATCGCCACTTACTGCGGATCAGGCTATCGAGCCTCGATTGCCGCCAGCCTTCTGAAGCGAGCTGGCTTCTCCGACGTGGCGAACACGCCAGGGTCATGGGCGGCTTGGAACGCAGCAGGTCTGCCTATTGAAACGAGCTGAGCTGAACCGGTGTATCAGTACTCCCATGCCGCTCAAAATCGCAAAATACGAGTACGTAGGCATCATGCGATAATTTCATTATTATATTGATTTTAAAGAAAAAATCTATGAAAATGTCTTACTGGCGTTTCGTCGCAATGGTCGCTACATCGACAATCATTATGTATGGGTTGATGTATCTGAACACGTACGCTTTTGACCATGTTTTCTGGAGCGAAACTAGAGCATGGATGGCTCTTGTCATGGGGGCTGTGATGGCGGTAGTGATGTTGAGCTTTATGCTCAATATGTATCAGAAAAAAAAGATAAACATCGCCATCTATGCAGGCAGTGCTGTGCTTTTCATTGCTGCATTATGGATCGTCCGTAGCCAGGTTACCGTAGATGACACCGATTACATGAAAGCAATGATTCCCCATCATTCAATCGCGATCCTGACCAGTGAGCGAGCGAAAATTTCAGATCCGCGTGTCCGTGAGCTGGCAGATGAAATCATTGCTGCACAGCGTCGCGAAATTGAGGAAATGAAACAGCTCATAAACGACTTGGAAAAAGCGGACTGATGTTTATTTTTTCATAAAACCGTTCACGTCAGATTTTTATCTTTCCGATTATCACATTAGGCACTGTTTACCTCACCGGTTGTGGCTTTCCAACTTCGGGAGACCTAGGAACAGTTGTACAGCCCTTAAGTTTTTCGTGCGTCGATATATCAGAGACGATTTGGTGCGCCGCATAGTGTGTGCCATAGATTGACGCATCTAGCCTGGATTTCTCATAGTACCTCAGCCAGTACCGCACTCAGGCTCTAACACCGCTAAACACCTATTGGCTCGACTTACATCGGCTACTTTTTAACCACTTTTCGTCGTTCAGACACACCTCCCCCTTCCCCCCATTGCGTCGGGCCGGGGGAGCCCGAGCAGTCAGTTCGGCACCAACCGCCTGACGAGATCGGATAGCGCCGTTTTATAGGGGTAGCTGTCACTCATGAGTACGCGGATTCGACGCGTATTGCGGATGATGACCGCGCCTACTTTGATGAGCTTGAGCCTCAGGTTGCTCGGACTCATGCGCGCGAAGGGCGTGTGCTTCAGGTAAGTCCGTAACCGCTCGAACAGT
>NZ_PJBT01000060.1:0-6939 GCF_002836035.1 Halomonas sp. MES3-P3E
AAGCCGGTAAAGTTGAGCAGATGACCGAGGATGACGAAAAACTGCTGTAGATTTTGAATGGTACCGTGAAGCAACAATGAAGGTATCCGCTGGCCGTGCTATCTAGCAAGTTCCGTCTAAAGTTTTCCTTTGTGCGGCCGGTAAATTAATTTATACATCGCATCTGATCATGGACGTCACATGGCAAGCATCATCAATACGAATATTTCAGCGTTGATTGCACAGCAAAACCGCTCCGGTACGCAATCGTCACTGGCAACGGCTATGGAGCGTCTGTCTTCGGGCCTACGGGTCAATAGCGCAAAGGATGATGCTGCAGGCCAGGCCATCGGTAACCGTATGTCCAGTCAAATCAGTGGTCAGCATCAAGCTGCACGTAATGCTAATGATGGCGTATCGTTAGTCCAAACAGCGGAAGGAGTTCTCAGCTCGATTAATGACAAGCTGCAACGCGTCCGTGAGCTTACTGTACAGGGGTTGAACGGAACTATTACCGCTGCTGATGCCGATGCGATACAGGCAGAGATTAATCAAAACCTTCAAGAAATTGATCGACTCGCTGAGCAGACAGAATTCAATGGTTTGCCGCTATTGGATGGACAGGTTGGCAAATTGAACCTTCAAATTGGCGCTCAAGATGGTCAGCAGCTGGCGGTTGATCTGGGCAAAGCGAGTTTCAACTCTACGGCCTTGGGCTTAGAAGACTTTACCGTTTACGGGCTCGAGGGCGAGATAACACCGCGAGATACCTTACTGGGCAGCGCTAATGACATAGTGTTAAGGCCAGGTGCAGGCGCTGAGGTTTCTACAAAGCTGGAAATGTATGTCAACGGCGTGTTGCAAGACAACGCCACGACTGAATATGTTCGAGCACGCGGTGCGAATGGTGGTCCATCTAATGTTTTCGCGGGAAGGTATATCCAGACACAAGTTAGTGATAAGCCTCAGTATTATTATTACAGTCCTGAATTTGCGACGCACTATACCGAGACGGATCATAATGAAGTGACCCTGAGCGCTAACAGCCCGGTTTTTGTTGAGCCAAATTCGGTAGCCATCCCCGCCAGCTCACAGCAAAGCTTTCAATTAACCGATGGTACCTCTCTTTCGTCGGGGATATCGCCTAAGTTAGTGAGTGGCGATGGCCAGTATTACATCCAAAGTCAAGAAGACGGCCTCACTGTGTATCGAGAAGCGGAGGTCAACATGACAAGTGACGGCATCTCTTCCTCCTTCACCGCTAAGGCAATAGACACCACAGTCTATACCCGCGAGACATTTCCTTTAGTGCAGCCGGAGGAACCGATTACCGTTAATGAAAACGGGACACCTACGTCTAACAATTATGATACCTATAGCAGCGTCAACTTCATCGATGCCACCGGCACGGCACTTGCTAGCGGCACATCAACATTAGTCAGCTATAACGGCAATAATTACATCCAGCATACGGATGGAGGGACAACAAAATTCTTCGAAGCGGCTCTTAGCTCAACTGATGGCGTAACGCTTTCTGTGAAAGCCTTAGAAAGCGAGGGGTTAACACAAGCCCCTTTCTCGTCACAAAGTGTCGTAAGTAGTTTTGCTTTCGATAGCTCTGCACTTGATTACACTAATGCTGGAACCGATGCTTCCAATGCGAGGCTATTGAACGATATCTTTCACGACAGCGGGTATTACGTCGAAGCAGAAGATGGTTCTGGCTACGAATATTATCATGCATCGCTTTCCCTCAACGCGAGAGACACTAGCACTAGCACGGCATCTGTAGATTTTACATCCACCGAGCCAGAACGCTTCGAGAGCATCGAAAAAATAGATGGTTCTTCGGTCGTCAAGCTGGATGAGCAAAATGTGGAGGTTAACTACACTGTTCAGAATGAAGACGGCATAACCACCACGTATAACGACGTACTCCGTAAAGACACGGAAGGTCGGTATTACATGCGGCTTTCTAATGATGCTGAATCTGATACCGAAAGCTTTCTGAAAGCGACATTGACCGATAACCTCAAAACCGGGGATACCCTCGTACAGACCTCCAAAGGTTCTAGTAATGTGCTCGTCTATTTTGATTTCGATTCCTTGGTGAGCACAGAAGCGGACTTGCTGCAAGCGGGCTCTGATGAAAAACGAACGGTCATCAATATTACGGCCGACAGTGACGAAATTCGTATTAAGAATCCTAGCGATCCGTTGGCCACGTTAGACCGTGCAATTTCGCGTATAGACGGACAACGCAGCTACTTGGGCGCCGTAGAGAACCGCTTGGGCTCAGCTATCGATAATCTGGAAACTATTAGCACTAATTTAACTTCAGCCCGTTCACGCATTATGGATGCCGATTATGCTGTCGAGGTCTCTAGCATGACCAAGGCGCAAATTCTACAACAAGCCAGCACGTCTGTTCTCGCCCAGGCCAACCAGATCCCACAGAACGTTCTTTCTCTGCTGGGTTAAGCTGAGGCTTAATCAAGATCAAGCAAGCGCACATTTTGTGAAAAATCAATATGTTATAGAAGTGACGATATACAGTTACTCAACAGGGTTAATTAACCCTTAGCCTTGCTGGCGTTGGTAGTAGCCTTAGTTCAAGCCCATGACCCAGCGCTATTAGGAGCACCGTGAAGCCGCATACCGCCACCATCCCCGCTCTGGAAGTCGTTACCAATCTTGTCCCTAAACTTAACGCTGTTGAAAAACAGATTGAGCTGACGATCTGTACCGTACTGGAAAGCAGCTCAACCGCTGTACCCATAGAACGCTACACTAAGTTACAGGCGGAATTTCAGCTAGAACTTGCGATGATTCGTATGAATTTGGCGCATTTTCTGAAACGGTACCGTACCGAGCTGGAAGCAGCGATGAACGACCCGCGACAAGATGTGCTGCTCACCCTAGACCAACACGAAAGCGTGGCCGTTGATAGCACTAGAGTGCTTTACCAGCGAGTACAGGCATTACAAACCCAAGGGTTATATGACCACTAATGAGCACCAGCGCGTTATGGACGAACTGCAGGCACTGATTGACGACACCCAGCAAACGCTCAGGCGTTTTGAGACCAACGGCATGGATGAGCAAATGCCGGTTGATTACGAAAAGCTGCTGGATATTTTGGATGGTGCCATTAAGCAGCAGCGGGAGCATACCCAGGGGATGCTATCTCGCTAGCTGCCACTTTTTGTTAGCTTGCAAAGCTTGTGCAGTTCAGTCAATATTTTCGTGTGTCGAGCAGTTACGTAAATTGCTCATAACCATGAGATAAGGATATGGAAACCTCCACTCTCCTTCTAGTCGCTGCGATATGCGCACTCTGGATGTGCATTACCTGCGGTTGTGTTGCTATCTATTTATTGTTGAGCAGACAAGGATGGACGTTTGCCCCAAGTGGTGCCACTACCCCCAAGAGAGCTGCCGCGCCAACGCCAGAAGCGCCTATCTTGCTCAATAAAGAACATGCTTCCTGGGAAGTGAAAGTGCTATTCAAGAGCCCTTCGCCTGCGTTAAATGAGCGCTTGAGCCTAGCGCTGGCTTCTTTGGATGCGGTTTATGAGCCTAGCGCGAAGGCGTATAAGGTAGCGGGCGACTCCTCTCGTACACCGATTCAAATTGAGAATATTAATGTTTCGGGGCAGCTGCCGTCTTTAACCGAAAGCAGCGTAGAGCTTCCCCCTATTAAAGGCGTGAGCATTAAAATTACCAAAAGCAACCAGATGCTTGCTCCCAGCAAACTCCAGCTTGCCAAGCTAGTGTCGCTTTCTAAAAAGTTGGCACGCCTGGGCGGCACGGTGGTGGATGCGGCGCAACAACCGATCACCAAGGCTGGTTTTCAAGCCGTCATTGCCGGTAATGCGAAGGTTTGATGCAAGCCCCTTGCAAATGTCCCACCTCTTCAGAGGCTTAAGCTATAAATAGCTCAGCCAGCATGTTCAACACATCTAATCGGTTTCATCTTCAAAGCGGTCATTCGCTTCCAGGCCCGTCAGCAAGTCGGCGGGTGTGTAACCCAATATGCGGGCCATGGTATACAGCTTAGCAACGGTGATATTGACCTCACCTCTTTCAATCCTACCCATATAGCTTCGGTCAATGCCTACTGCAAGCGCAAAAGCTTCCTGGGAATACCCTTTTTCCTTTCGCTTTTCTCTAATTGTCCTTCCAAGTGCCTGCGCTAGTCCTTCCATACCCGCCTCATTTCTTTTGTGCGGGTACTCTCTTGCGTTGCGGCTTATTTATCCACGGACTATAATCCGCATTTGGTTTTCGTATCCTATGGTGGTGGCCTCATGCCAAGCACGCATCCTTTGATAGATCCGCGTATTTTCGAGCTGCTGAGGCGGCAAGAAAACACAACATTCACCGTCAAAGACCTACGAAACCAGTATGCGGAACGGCACAGCATAGAGGCGCAGTATCGTGCGCACTTACGCCGCTTTATTTACGAGCGAATCAGCCGTTTGATTCGCGTGGGCATGGTTCAAAAGGATACTGAAAAGCGAAAGCGGGATCAGCGCTATCAAGTAATCCATTTAGATGCGCAAGGCCTTGACCTTACAGGTGAACCCTTTGAGTCATGGTGTCAGCGCCTGGTCATCGATAAAGAAAAAACGAAAACGAAGTCGCCTGCTTGTCCCTCTCCGCATAGCGAGCATGCGCCCATATCACGACCTTCAGGTGCAAGTGCAAAGCTCAGAAAAAATCTGAAAGAGGTAAAAGTGGAGTTCTTGGCCGCCCTGGGCGAAGCCGAGAAGTTTAAAGCCCTCATTCATGAATACCCGGAGCTTAAAGAGGTTATCCAAGGTGACTCTAAAGCGGCGCATGACCTTAGCTCCCGCTTGTTAGGCCATATCAATGCTATCGAAAAAGTATTGCAACGTGTGGAGACGGGGCCTTAATGCGTTCACTGCGACGTTGGCAAGTAGAGTGCATTGAAAAAGCACTCCAACACTACCAATCAAACCCCCACTTCTTTGTGCAGGCTACACCAGCCAGTGGCAAAACGTATCTAGCTGCAGAACTTGCTCGCCAGCTGCTGGATGATCAAAAAATAGACTTGGTGGTCTGCTTTGCTCCATCACGTGAGGTCGTCGAAGGTTTTAACCGTACGTTTTCTGCGGTATTAGGCAAGCGGTTTGGTGATGTGCTGGGAGCCTCTGGTGCTGCGTATACCTACCAGTCCATGGATTATCAGCGGCCAGAGTTTTGGGAAATCTTCAAACAAGCCAGGGTCCTGGCTGTCTTCGACGAAATACACCATTGCGCAGGCCATGATCCCCTACTGAGTAACCTATGGGGACAAAAAATACTGCAGCATATACAAGACGATGCGACATATACCCTGGCTTTATCAGGCACACCCTGGAGAACAGATGTTCTACCTGTTGCGTTAGCACGCTATAGTGACCCCGAAGGTCAGCTGGTCTGTGATTACTGTTATGACCTTAAAGCGGCTATCCAAGAAGGCGTCTGTCGCTCTCCACGTATAACACTGATTGACAACCCATTGATAAAGTTGGTGGAGGAGCAAGAGGCGAATAGCTCTGTTCGTCTATTTAGCGGAGTAACCCAATTACTGGGTGAGTCTCCTATTCGTTATGAAGAACTGCTCCGCCACGACGACATCCTAGAAGCTGTACTCGACGTTGGAATACAAAAGCTGAATGAGGTTCGCCAAAGCGTGAGTAAGGCGGGTGGGTTGGTCGTTGTTAGCGATATTGAACATGCCCAACAAGTATCTGAAATATTGTTGAGAAAGGGGGAAAGTGTCGAGGTTGTAAACAACCAGACACCTCAAGCACGGCAAAGGATCAACCACTTTCGTAATAGTCAGACTCGCTGGATCGTTGCGGTCAGTATGGTGAGTGAAGGTACAGATATTCCACGGCTCATGGTGTGTTGTTACCTCAGCCGAATCAGAACCGAGCTTCACTATCGTCAAGTACTAGGCCGTATTTTAAGGAAAACGGGCCAAATTGATGTGGAAGCATGGCTGTACGTTATCGCAGAGCCTACATTGCGAAAATTTTCAGCTCGCATCGCTGATGATCTACCACATGACCGTGCCACGCTCCAGACGAAAAAAATCGATAAGAGGCAACATCAAGCAATCGAAAGCGAACACGGTAAAGAAGGCACACCCTCAGAAGACGGCGACGCCGCGGTTGACCCTATCGCTATTTCTAGAGCACTGCTTTGGGATGGCGCGTCAGAGAATGATAGCGACGCGACGATTCGCACCCTTAGCTTTTCGAAATATTACCGCCAATACCTGCTCTCCCTAGCGTAAAAAGGGGTTACAGATATGGTGACCCATTTCCCAATAGCACATGAAGACGAATTGTTGGGGAGTATTCTGGCGCGCTTTGTTGAAAGGCAAGGAATCCATGAAGATAGAATAGCCTGTCATTTACTATTTGGCTCACGCAACATAGCACCCGCTGTTTTTTTTCAAGGGCATATTGCTGCATTAATGCAGCAGGTGGGCCATATATGGAAACACAGTTTAGAAGACATCGCCTACCGTCATACGTTATTGCCTATTTTTAAACCTTTTGTCACAGAAGCCAGCTTTAACTCTCTACTCAACGAAATTATTTATAAAGACAAAAGCCATGTAATGCTCAAATCTGGATGCAGTGCTGGCATTGTGGCATGGCCAGTAACGTATAAGGTATGCCCTATTTGCTATCATGACCAAATAACGACATATGGCTATGCGATTTGGCAACGCACACTTCAATGCCCCGGCGTAGAAGCCTGTCCAGAGCATGAATGTTGGCTCATAAACTCAGAGGTCGACATTTACCCTGAGAGAAAGCACAAATTTTATGGACCAAGCGATATAAAAATTAACATTCCTACATTATCTCTCATTGCAGATAAAAAAAGCGTGCTGCTTTCAAAAATGGTATATCAGCTTATCAATACTGCCAGTTA
>NZ_PJBT01000061.1:0-6584 GCF_002836035.1 Halomonas sp. MES3-P3E
AAGCGCTTTCCATCCAAGGGAGGCGCCCCGCTTAACCCGACCCCAGAGGCCGCCAAACCAGTCGGTGATTGCACCCCAGTTGCGCGTGATCAGCCCGAGCGGTGACCAGTCAACGATAGACCTTACCTTATCCCATGCCCAGGCGACCTTTTCTTGAACGCCTTGCCATAGCTTGCCGAACCAGGGGCCAATTTTCTCCCAGTTCCGGTAGATGAGGTAGCCAGCGCCAGCAATAGCACCAATGATCAGGCCGATAGGGTTAGCCATTAGCGCAGCGCCGATCGCCTTGACGCCACCAGCAATCAAGGGCATTGCCCCTGAAAGCGACAGCAGCGCGCCGCCAGCTTGAAAAATAGCGGTACCGAACATCACGATAGAGCCAATGGCCTTACCTGCGATCACGGTGCCGATGATGATGCCTAGGTTGTCAAAGCCGCCAACCAAGTCTGCAGTAGTGCTGGCGGCGCTGCCAATCTTACCTATTACCGTCGCCAAGCCTTCCGCCATGCTCAATATAGCAGGCACGGCATTTTGCAAGCCTGTCGCAAAGGCCTTGGCCCAAATGCCTACTTGGTCACGATTATCGGCCAGCCAACCGGTAAACTTGCCCATCATGTCGCCGACCACGGGCATCAGCTCCGCGCCGATTATATTCTTGAGGCCGAACAGCGAAAGCTGCGTGTCAAGAAGAGTGTCCTGGAATGACTCCGCATCCCGCACCGCCTGATCGCTGAGAATGTAGCCTGTTCGGCGTGCATCATCTCCGTACTGCCGCAGCCCCTCGCTGCCGTCACGCAGCATGTTGATCATTGCTACGCCTTCCGTGTCAAAAAGCTTCATTGACAGGCGAACACGATCACCCTGGTTCTCGACATTTTGTAGTGCGTCGGCAAAATGGTTCAGCTGCTCGTCTGGCGTCATAGATGCCAACGCCTGTGCCGACAGCCCTAGCTCTTCAATAGCGTCTTTTGCGGGGCCGGTGCCGCGAGCCGCTTCGGATACCCGGCGCACCATACGCTGGGTCGCTGTATCGAATGTATTGGATGCCACGCCTGAGCGTTCGGCAGCGTAGCGGTAGGCCTGCAGCTCCTCAATACCCATGCCGAGCTTGTCAGCCGTTTTGCCGATATTGTCACCCAGCGAGGCGGTGCTACTAGCCACGCCAAATACCGCGCCAGCTGCCGCCGTACCTGCCAGCGCAGTGCGGCGAGCCAATCGTCCTACTTCATTTGTCATGGTGCTAAAGCGCCCGCCCACATTGGCAGACGCCAAACGCTGCAAGCCTTCCTGCTTACGGCGCAGGCGGTCAATTTCCGTGCCTAGCTCGGCATATTGGCGGCGCAGGCCGTCAACGTTTCGGCCTTGCCGGCCAAAGGTTTTGATCTGGTCGGACAGCTGGCGTTGGCGGCGAGTCGTCTTTCCGATCTCGCCACCAACCTCGGCCAGCTGCCCTTTGGTGTTCGTCAGCCCGCGTGTAAGCGAGCGGGCTACCGTGCCGCCGATTGCGATTGTCGCGCTAAGCTTCTTGTTCGCCATGCGGCTCCCCTTTACCTCTCTTGCCTGGGTAGGCCTTCAACCCACCACAGGAACCGGCTAACGCGCATGGCGCTTATTTCGCTCACGCCCCAGCCGGTATGCGACGCCAGCGCCAGCGTCAGGCGCCGCACATCATCAGCGCTTAGTCCAAAAAACCGGCATACGCCTTCTGCACGCGCTGGTAGCTCTTCATGCTGAGCTTGCGGACATCCTCGGGCGCCACTTCGCACAGGTTGGCGAACATATTTACTTCGCGGATTGCGTCACTACCCTTGGTCTCGTCATGAACGATCTGATCATCCACGGTCGGCTCGCGCATGCGCAGCACCTTTTGCTCAATGCCATTCGCGAAGGTCACTGGGCGTGCCAACGTAATATCACAGTAGCCGCCGCTGTAGCTTAGGTAGTCGGGCGTTTCGTTTTCCATTTCATTCTCCTGCTATAAAAAGGGCCGACCGTAGTCGGCCAAGGACTGCTATGCCGATCGAATCGGTTAAACGCCTAGCGCGGCGCGCATATCGGCCAGTAAATCCGTGCCGTCTACCGTGCGCACCATGTTGATCACGTCGATTTCGTGCACCAGGACGCCGTCATGCTCCTCTTTGTAGTAATCGAGGCGCATGGTCACGGTCATCGATGCCGCCTGCCCTGGCTGCCAGGTGCCGCGATCAATGCCGGTGATCTTGCCGCGCATGGTGTGAACAGTCGGAAGCCAGGTGCCGTCGTAGGATTGCATTGCGCCACGCCCGACAAACGGCACTGCGTTACCTTCACTCACCCCGAATTGGCGAAGGATCTCGCGATCGTAGGAACGCAGGATGAAACTGGTTTCCAGCGCCTCCATGCCCATGTCCAGCGCAATCGGCGCATCCATGCCGCCGGCGCGGTGGTCTTCGGTCTGCAGGGTGAGCGCAGGCGGCGTGTACTCGGTGACGTTCCCGGCATAGCCGCGACCATCCACCGACACCGTCATTTGCTTGATAATGTTGCGAGCGGCCATTAGCTGAACACCTCTTCGATATAGTCATTCACCAGCATAGAGCGGAACGTGATGTGCTCGGCTGGATACGGCGGCGTGAACTCGAAGTTGAAGTACACCTTGCCCAGCTGGATATTGGCGGGCGTATTCAGGTCAGGGTCCGGCCAGCAGCGGCCACCCAAAAGCGCACCCTCGGCAACCAGTCCGGCAATGTAGGCATTGACGCCTTCGGTCACGTCTTCCACGTAGGTCTTGGTGATGTTGCGGTCGACGGCCCAGAGGTGAGCGCGCTGAATGCTGTCATTGATCATGTCAGCGGTGCGGCGCACGCTCAGGAAGTGCCACTTGGCGTCATCGGTCAGTGAGCGGTTGCCCCAGAGGCGGTAGCCGTCCTGGCGGATGATCGTGGCAATGCCGCCTTCGTTGAGCAGATTGGCGCGGGAGTTGGCGTCGCCTAGCGTGAAATCTACCGGGCGCGACGTCCCCACGATGCCATTAATCGGCTTATTGGAAGGCGACCACCAGAAGCCAAGATCGTTATCGATCTTGGCGATGATGCCCGCAGCGCGCGCACTCGGGGGCTCTGACGTATAGCTGCCGTCACGCTGCATAACCTGCACCCAAGGATCCACCATGTAGACGCGAGCACTACCCCAGTCGTTGGCATACTGCTGGGCGGCATCGTCAGTGGTATTAGGGCCATCGGCAACGATCACAGCACGCAAGCGCTCCGCGATACCCAGGAGCTCTGCCACCACAGCATTGCGCAAGCCGGTCTCACGCTGGTGGGTAAAGCCTGGGGCGCAAAGGATGCGAGGCGCAAAGCCGACGACGCTCTCTGCGCCAGCCAGCGCGTGCGTACCTTCAAGGTCGCCGGTACCCGCGTTCACACCACCAATGACATTAGCCATCGTAGTCTGCTCGTCTTCAGTCTCCTCGACCCGCACGACAATAACGACAGCGCCCACTTGATCAAAAATGCCATCCATTGCGCCTGGCAGCGTGCCCGTGGTGCCAAGGCGGGCTGCCTCGGTGCGTGAGCCAGCCACCAGCGTGGGCCGATTGAGCGGGAACGGCTCGGCAGCGCCACCAGTGAGCGCTTGAAAATCACGCGACTTGGCAATGCCAGTGCCGTCACTGCCCTCGGCAAGCGCGGCAACAACCAGGGCATTAGCCTCTGCGCTGTCATTGACCGCTGTGACAACCTCGGTGGCGGTGCTCGTGACCACGCCTTCAGCGTCCGCAGCAAGCGCGACTGTAATATCGCCACCCTCGACCGTGACAGTCAGAACAGCAGACGCCTCGGCGGGAGCGGTATAGCGAACGCGGGTGTTGTTGCCAATCGTGCCGGCGGTGGCTGCCGTGAATGTAATGCCGGTGCCAGACGGCGCATTGCCTAGCGTTAGTGCTGCGGCGGTAGCGCCCTCAGCATCCGGCGCAGTGCCGACGATACCAATAACGCCCGAGCGCACGGTTTGAATAGGGCGCGGGCCGGTGTCGATCTCCAACACCTCTGCGCCGTGTAAGAATTTTGCCATTGCGGTTGCCTCTCGCCTGATCAGGTTGGTGTAGTGGCGGTAGGCACAGCATGACGCGCGCACGAGAACGCCTCCGCTGGCGGTGGTTCCAGCGGAGGCCTCTTACTGCTTGCGCTTTAGCTTGCTTCTGGCTTAAGCCACGATCGTGGCGGCGTTTTCAAACAGCTCATCGCACTGGGCTTCGGTTAGCTCTAAGCGCTCTTTCCAGTGATCGACGGTAGGGCTTAGGCGGCGGAACTCTTGAGCCTTTTCAAACGCAAGGCGGTGAATGCGCGGCGTCTCTGGGTCGGCCATCATGGTTTCGACTTGATCTAGGTACCCGGCAGCGTCCAGGGCGGCGAAGGCCTGGAACGCGCTTACCACCATGCTTTCGCGCTTTTTGGCTAGCTCCCGCTGGCTGTTGCTTTCCCGCCAGTGCTCGATGTCGTTAACACGGGTTACGTGCTCTGACTCTTCAATTAGCTGCATGCCGGGTGATAACGGCTCACTGGCAGGTAGCGTGCCGATAATCAGCGGCGGTGATTCGCGGCGATCCACGGCGCTAACGACTAGGTTTTCGCTGGGCAGTTTGAGGCCGTGGCGTAGCGGGGCTTCGCTGGCCGGGCGTCCGTCCTGGGCGTCTACGTAGTAGGCGGTAACGTGCTTGATGCTCATGGGGCGTTCCTCTTGGTTTTGCGGGTGATGACCTTGTCGAGCCCAGCGCCGAAGGTGGCACCGGTATCAATGGCTAGCTGCTTGCGTAGCCGGTAGGTGTTGGCGTGCTGACAAATGCCTAGGTAGCTGTTCATTCGAGCCGCCCAGGCTTCGGGGTCGGTGTATCGCTCGGCGCTGTGCGCTACTTCTTTCATGGCGTTGGTGGAGCGCCGACGCACGTAGCGCCGGTGCGGCTTCATGACGTAGCCACAAAAGTTGATGCCGCGATAAACGCTATTGCGCTGGGTTTTATTGGGGTGAAAAGCGAGATCCAGCGTGTGTGTGGCGTAGTGCTGCATTGCCTTGAATGCATCGTTGAGTTTTTGCGGGTCGGGATCGACCATCACGACGTCATCGACATAACGGCCATAGCGCTTTATGCCTAGCTCCCTTTTGACGAACTGGTCGAGGGCGTCCAGGTGGACGTTGGCAAAAAACTGGCTGCTGAGGTTGCCGATGGGCAGCCCTTTGCCGCCGCTATTGAACAGGCTCTTGTGACGCGGCACATGGCGAAACTTCCAGGCGGGGCTATTGATGATCGGCCCTTGCGTGGGGTCGTGAAACAGGATTTGCGCGATCAGGCGGCGCGTTACTGACTCAGGTACCCGCTTACAGAGGCTTTCAAACAGCACCTCTTTATTGATACTGACAAAGAAATTCGATAGATCGGCTTGCAGAAAGTGCGCGGGCTGCTGCCAGTTCTGCGTAGCTTGACGCATGAAGGCATGAACCCGATCCACGCCCATTAGCGAGCCGCGCCCCGGTATGCAGGCGTAGCTGTCGTGGATGAAGCCTTTATAAAAGCGTTCGGCTATCCGGTTGTACATAACGTGATGCACGACGCGGTCGCGGAACTGGGCGGCCCAGACTTCCCTCCATTTTGGGTAGCTAACGACGAACGCTACCGACTTGCCGATCTGGTAGCTGCCGTCGTTTAACTCGCGTGTGAGCCGCATTAAGTTGCGCTCGAGCCGCTGCTCAAACGCCAATTGAGTTGCCGTGTTTCTCTTGTTCTTACGGCAGTCGAAGTAGGCCCGAAAAACTTCCCCGGCAGTAAAGGCATCATGATCTCCGTACAGCGCGGACGTGATAGCTGTTGTCCTTGTTGTTGTTGTTCTGATTGCCGTCGCTGAACCTCTGGTTCCAGGCGTTGTTGCTGCTGTTCTCAGAGGACGACCAGTAGTTGCCGTCGTCGAATGCGTCTTCGTTAAGCTGCTCACTGACACGTCGCGCCACGGGACGTCTTGAACCGTGGCGAAACTGGCTTTTGCCTTTTCGCGGGGCGCGCCCTGGGGCAGCAATACCCTGCGGGAGCAGTCCGAGATTATTGGCTCGCTGGATAAAGCCGTAACCCTATCCATTCTGGCCGTGCCTCTTGCCGGAGTTGTTTCGCGGCGCTTGGCGCCGCTGGGCGTCTTGCATCCATCGGTACGCTTGGCGACCGATGGAGTCGGTTAACTCTATTATTTCGCCATGCTTTTCGCGGCTGACATTCCCTTGGTCGCTGCTCAGCCTCACCGCAAGTTCTAATACATGCAGATCCTCCAGCAGCTTCTCGATAATTTCGGCGCGACCCTCACGGGCGAAGTTTGCGCGATAGACACTCAGAACCATCCGCATCGATATATCTATCATCGGAAACCCTAGGCCCGGCTTAAGGTCTCGCGGAAAGTGGCGCGCGACCGAGACTATCTCGCTCGACAGCTTGTAGGTCGCGGCATATATCTGAGTGTCGCATGCCTTCATGATTCCTCGCTTTGTTGCGGGGCGGCTTCGCCGCCCAAAGTGTTAAAAGGGAAAAGTGTTAAAGGGCAATTCTCCGTACAGCGCGGACGTGA
>NZ_PJBT01000062.1:0-5739 GCF_002836035.1 Halomonas sp. MES3-P3E
AGTATTGATTGTCGCGGTGCTGCTGTTATTTGCTGCCGCGAACAAGTGGCGGCTTGTACCTGCCTTTGAGAGCGGCGATGCAACAGCCCCACGACGTTTGCAGCGCAGTATTGCGCTGGAGGTGGTGCTGGTCGTGGTTATCCTGCTGATCACGGCGGTGCTGACAAGGGTGACATCACCGAATGGGTGACCGTCAGGACAACCACCTTAGGTAGTTAAGAACCTAGCTTAATAGCTATAAGCAACGCTATCCGGAAGGCAAGGCCGATGCCATCCGCGCGCGACAAGAGATGCACACCCGCCACGTGGCCGTGGTGGTTCGTGGCATCTTGATGTGGTTCAGAAATTGTAGCCCAGACCAATCGTATAAGCCCAGATACCGTCCTCCTGAAACGCATCGGTGGCATCGTCGGTATCGCTGAACAGGAACTGATACTCAGCGCGAGCGAGGAAATAGGCCTTGGGCAGAACATAGTATTTCATACCCGTTTCCCGTCCCGCGAAGGCGCTGTCTTTGACGCCGTCTCCATAGATACCACCGAGGCTAGCACCGACGAAGGGCCGCGCACGACCATCAAGGAACTGATGGGTTAGGTAACCACGGGTTGAGCCGTTCCAGAAACCATCTGTGACGCCCGCCTTCGCCTTCGACATCGGCGTAATTGACGCTTTGCCGAACACCGGCAACCATGTTATCCCTCAGATACCAACCAAGATCAACAGTCTCACGCCGAAGTTTCCGCTATTAAAATTCCGATCGTTACTGCCAGTTCCAGAGATCGAAAACTCACGGACACCCGTGGGCCGTACTCTGAGTTTTGGGCGGATGCTGCCCTAGGCAGAACAGCGAGAAGACAAAAAGCCATTGCTGCAGTGTTGACTCTATTCATGAGGAGACCCTTCCTGACATTATTAGGATTGTATTTCCATAATGCACTATTCGTTATCTAGCGCGGATAGTAACGCGACCGATACCTTGGCGATCAAACGACACGGACCCGCACCATCATGTTCAGGGTCTGACATCACACGATCTGTGCGTTAGCACACACGTATATGATGGAATCTGAAAAACTGGCTACCGGATTGAGGATATGTGCTTCACCACAGCCGATCGACTCACCATCGGCATTATGCTCGGCTACATCGTATCCGGACTGATCATTCTTAGGCATCAGTTCCCGGCTGCCTTGCTAGCAACGGTTCTTTACTGATCATTTATTAGTTCTGGTCGACCGGTCGATTCCACCGCCTCGACTGGGTCAGCGACGCGACATGGTTTCTATATGAAGGCCATCGCTCGGCTAGGTGGCTATCTATATCGCTCCAGAGATACCCCTTTAAGGGCAGCCTTCATTGACGAGGTTTCATCCGCGTAGCTGATAATATTGTAAGTTTCCAGGCTTTAAATCCAAACGCAGGAAAAACTTGCGCGCAATTGAAAGGTTGCTGGGAGCAATTTCCGAATAACTAATCGCGGGCCGAAGTGAGGCGATCGCCTTGCAAGATGAGTTCCACGCCCTATCACGATAATCGCATAAGTTGTGGGACAAACTCTTTAGATCATATTTTTGATAACTAATCTTTCATGAGAAGCACAGGTGCGAACCCCCCACCTGGCGTACGGAAATTGGTCGTCTGTCCTCGATAAAGTCTCGCTGCGGCCATTAACAGTGTGCCGCGATAGGTATACAGTCTAACGTCGACCTTGAGATTTTTACGCTGTCCATCGACCAGAACGAGGCGTTCGGAGGGAGGCACATGGGCCTGGGCAATATAGTCGCTTTCCAAGATTTGGCTGAATGTTTTTTTGGTGAGTTTACTTCCCCGGTACACTCCCTTACTTCCGTGGCCTGCGACAGGTTTGAAGAACCACTGCCGTCGCTGTTGCCAAAGGGTATCAGCATTATCAGCGCTGACCTGTAAGGTACGGGGAATACAAGAGCGAAGTAATTCGGCATTTTGAGCGCTCAACCCCCAAGCCATAAGCGTCGCGGGATCTGATAACACAGCCAAGTTGCGTTTGTCCGCGAACAATGCGTGTGCATGGGGATTTGGGGTTATGACTGCGCCTCCGTCCAACCAGGCAGAGTGTAAGGCGGAGTTTCCGGGTGCTTCGAGCCCAAAATCCACTAAGCGATTGTAAACCATATCTACTCGCTTACCGCCGCTGTATAGCATGCCTGACTCATACCGAAGGTCGCCAGGCGAGAGGATGAGAGCATCAATGCCATGACGCCGTAATAACTGCTGGGCAAGTTTGAATTCAGGATAGAGGTATTGCCCCATAGGCTGATCATCAACGATAGCTATCCTCTCCAGACGTCCATTGCCACGCTGGGCACGCCATTCGCTCTCGAACTGGGCTATCACTTTAGCCTCGAAGTCGGCAGACCCGGCCGCACTTTTAGCATCACCACAACACTGCAGTTGGGCCCGTACCAGGATCGCGTTAAGAAATGCACCTCCGGCATTGGTATTGATTTCGATGAGGCGAGGCCCGTCCTCGCCGAGATGGAAATCATAGCCCATGAAGACACCTACTGGGCCGGGGTTTAACTGTGCACTTTGCGGGGCCCAAGACAGTACTTGTCGCTGATAGTCGGGAAGAGCGGCGGCGTTTTCTATGGCCTGAACAGTGGCCCTCATCTGCTCCAGAACCTGAGATGGGACAAAGACAGCGACATTCGAGAAAAGTTGATGCCAGGTCGAACGGATAAAGGCCTCATCGGCATCGTCGCCCAACTGGTCGATAAGACTTTGGGTGGCTGCTCGTCGGTCTAGAGTGATACAGGTGCAGTGCTGGTTCAGCCTTTCTGCTTCTGTCATCCCTGGGGAGCCACTGGTCTTTTGCAAGAGCTGTCCTCTGGTTTTTTCACGCTGATCTAGATCAAACTGGCCAGCATCGGCTGGTCATTGAGTTCATGAGGGCGATATTTAACGAGCTACACCTTCTGCTGATAGATCAACGTCGATGATGAGCGCTCATGGTGCTTGTACGCTCGCATTAACATCTTGTGGCAAAACTTTCAGGAAATGTAGACACAAGGGTTAATATAGATGAAGTGGAAAGCCGACGTCCGGTCATAGCGATAAAAGTAACTAGCGCTACCATCATCATCAACAAGGGGCAACTATTTTCTGCCGACAATGATGCGCAGTGATGACCAAGAGCATCCCTGCTGCCGACATCGGCAACTGAACAAATTTCACTATTAAGCGGAAGATGCTGTATTGAATTAAAAAAGGTCCCGAAATAAGGCCTTGCGCTTGCAAGTTTTCGTGATAGCTACTTATCCGGCAGGTCATATTTTTACTGTAGGTTCAGGCTCGTTTCAGGTTAACACCGTATAAAGAACGGGTGACAATAACCTCTGAGGTAAATGACCATGCGCTACACTCTTTTAACAACGTCTTTGTTTGCCCTTTCATTAAGTCTGATCACGGGCGCGGCGCTGGCTGCACCCGGCCACGGCGGTGGTGGCAATAACCTAACCGAGGCTGACGTTGACCGCACGATCAGCCTTGAGGCTGGCGATATGTGGTTCGACCCTGAAGAGCTAGAACTGGCGGCTGGGGAGGTGGTTAAATTTGAAATCACCAACACCGGCAATTTAGAGCATGAATTTGTGATTGGCAGTAAAGAAGCCCAGGAAGAGCATCGTCAAATGATGCTAGACATGGCAAATGGCGAAGGTCATGACATGTCAAACATGTCACAAGGTGAAGGCCACGATATGGCCAATATGAGCATGGCAGGCGTCACAATTGCACCTGGTGAGACCGGGACTCTATTATGGAGTGTTCCTGATAATACTAACGAGCTAGAGTATGCTTGTAACATTCCCGGCCATTACGAATCCGGCATGTACGGCAATTTTACTTTCTAATCTGACGTTTACCCATGAAACTGTTGCTACTCGAAGATGATGATTTGCTGGCAGAAAGCTTGGCAGAGAGTCTCAAGGACAACGGTTACCTTGTCGACTTGGCCGCTTCATTGAAAGCGGCCAAGTCGCTCATGGCAACCGAGCATTACGAGCTGGCTATCTTAGATCTCGGTTTGCCCGATGGCTCGGGACTAGATCTACTAGCCCAGTGGCGCAAGCAAAAACGCAGCACGCCTATCTTGATCTTGACGGCGCGCGATACTTGGGAAGATAAAGTCATTGGTCTTGAAACGGGTGCCGATGATTACCTAGCAAAACCCTTCCATGAAGCCGAGCTTATGGCCCGTTTGAAGGCACTGCTGCGCAGGCAGTCTGGTCAGTTATCTCAAGTCGTGACGCTCAATGGCGTATCGCTGGATAAAGCAGGCCAACGAGTATGTCTAGAGGGAGAAACTTGGCGTTCGCTCACGGCGACGGAGTTTCGATTACTACGCTACTTAATGCTGCATCCAGATCGCATTCACTCCAAAGAGCAGTTATTAGAGCAGCTCTATGCCCTGGAACAGGATGCCGCCGCACCTAACTTGGTCGAAGTCTATGTCGCTCGTCTGCGCCGTTATCTAGGCAAATCAATTATCCAAACTCGCCGCGGCCAGGGGTATTTCTTTGCTTCACATTGATCGGCGCAGTTTACGTTTTCGACTACTCGCCTGGCTAGGAGGCGTGGCACTATTCGTAGTGGTGACGACCTGGCTACTGCATGGCATATTGTTACAGAATCTTGCTCGGGATTTTTTGGGTGAGCGTCTTCAGCGCGAAGCCGACCATGCCGTCACGCAGCTTGAGCAAGGTGAAGCCGCCGTGCCTGCCGCGCTTGACTCGGTTAGCCAAGGCTATCAAGTCTTTCATCATCTCTACGTACTCCGCTTCAACGGCTCGGTCAGCGCTTCCGACCCACAATGGCAGCAACAGCTGGCTCCGCTGCTAGATGAAAGCGGCAATGCTCTAATAGACGTGAATCGCGGCGAGCAACACATGCTCGTCTATCGTCGCCATTTTGAATGGCAGGGCACGCAGGGTGTGCTGCTGGTGGGTGAGGACTTCTCTCAAGTAGAAGCAGGGCTTGCAACATTGCACTGGTGGGTCGGTGGGATTGCCAGCGTGCTGTTAGGAATGCTCATCATACTCAACATGTTAGCGGTTAATCGTGGACTTAAGCCACTCTGGCAACTGCGTCAACAGCTTGAAGCATTGCGAGCGGGCAAACGTGATCGCTTGTCATTAATAGCCCCTTCTGAGCTAGATGAATTAGTCGACCAGTTGAACTGGTTTATGGATGACATTGACCTTCGCTTGAAGCGCTCCAGAGAGTCGGTCGCGAACCTATCACATGCATTAAAAACCCCGCTGGCAGCCGTTACCCAAGTACTGCGTGGCAATCGGCCCATTGATGAAACCCGACGCCATAAACTGCTCAGCCGTATTGAGGATATTAACGCCCAGCTGGATGCGGAGCTGCGTCGCTCACGTATTGCAGGCCCTAACGCGGGGCGAATGGCCAACGTCACGCGTGATAGTTCACGGCTCATCGAGATGTTCCGCAGCCTTTACCCTGAGCGTATCTTCAACCTCGCCCACTCGGCAGGCGAGAAAGACCAAGTGCCTATTGAGGCTCACGACTTTTCTGAAATATTAGGCATCGTGCTCGATAACGCTGGCAAATGGTCGAATAGGTGCGTTAATTGCGATATTGCCGTCTCCGCAACCACACTCACGCTCACCATTGATGATGACGGCCTCGGCGTTGCAGAAGAGGATCTTTCGCGCTTGGGAGAGCGTGGCACACGAC
>NZ_PJBT01000063.1:0-5138 GCF_002836035.1 Halomonas sp. MES3-P3E
GTACTAATACCAAGGCACCAAAAGCCACAAACAGCATTTGTGCACCGGTTAACACTACTTTTGGCCACGACTCTGCCTGGCTGGTAGCTTCACGCATTAGAGAATTCCTAGTGATTATTAGAGAGTAGATATGCAAAAAAATGCCCCTAACGCGAAGCGTGAGGGGCTAATTTAAAAAAGGCGCTTAGCGCGTTCCGAAAATCTTATCGCCTGCGTCACCTAGTCCAGGGACGATATAGCCATTTTCATCGAGTCGCTCATCGACCGAAGCAGTGTAAATTTCGATGTCGGGATATGCTTCCTGCACCCGTTTGATGCCTTCAGGGGCAGCGACAAGCACAATCACCTTCATATGCACACAGCCACGCTCACGCAGCATGTCCAACGTAGCCACCATTGAACCACCGGTGGCCAGCATAGGGTCAATCACGATTGCCATACGCTCTTCGATATCGTTAGCGAATTTGGCGAAATACGGTACTGGCTCAAGCGTCTTTTCATCGCGGTAAAGACCAACAACACTGACTCGAGCACTGGGAATTAAGTCTGTTACACCTTCTAACATACCCAAGCCTGCGCGCAAAATCGGTACCACGGTAACTTTTTTACCCTTAAGCCGTCGTGTTGCAATCGGCTCGCCGTTCCATCCTTGGATTTCGTGATCTTCCAGCTCAAGACCTTTGGTTGCTTCATAGGTCAATAGCTTAGCGACTTCACCTGCCAGCTCACGAAAGCTCTTAGTGCTCAGATCAACTTCGCGCATCAGTCCCAGCTTATGTTGAACAAGCGGATGGTTAATGGCGTAAACACTCATGGGACTTCCTCACAGCTGGGGATTCAAAATGACAATCTGGGTATGTCACTAGACGCAAAATTGCGCACATTCTACCCGCAACCTAATAGGAGGTTAAGGGGTTTCCGGCAATT
This sequence comes from Halomonas sp. MES3-P3E, assembly GCF_002836035.1. Classification (NCBI taxonomy): domain Bacteria; kingdom Pseudomonadati; phylum Pseudomonadota; class Gammaproteobacteria; order Oceanospirillales; family Halomonadaceae; genus Halomonas; species Halomonas sp. MES3-P3E. The sequence continues at coordinate 928 of NZ_PJBT01000063.1, forward strand.
GCCAGTCGATAGGCGTGCGCCCCTGCGCTTGCAGGAATTGATTTGCTTGCGAAAAGTGCCGGGTGCCAAAAAACCCTCGATGCGCAGAGAGCGGCGACGGGTGCGGGGCTTCAAGCACCAAATGGCGACGCTGGTCAATTAATGCTTTCTTCTGGCGCGCCTGACTTCCCCATAACAAAAACACACATGGCGACGCATGCTGGCTAACGGCTTCAATGGCGCGGTCAGTGAATACCTCCCACCCCTTGCCGCGATGAGAACCAGCATTCCCTTGTTCAACCGTTAACGAGGTGTTTAATAACAGGACGCCCTGCTTGGCCCAACTATCCAAGTTGCCATGCTGCACCGGTTTAAAGCCGACATCGCTGGCCAACTCTTTGTAGATGTTAGCTAGCGAAGGCGGCACCTGTACACCGGGCCGTACGGAGAAACTCAAGCCATGAGCTTGGTTGGGGCCGTGGTAAGGATCTTGCCCCAAGATAACGACTTTCACTTCATGCAGAGGGGTTAACTCAAAGGCGCGAAACCATTGCGCTGAGTGGGGGTAAATGGTTTTTTTAGCCGCCTTCTGCTGCGCCAAAAACTCCTTTAGTGCGAGCATATAGTCAGCCTTAAACTCATCACCCAGCCACTGACTCCAATCGTCAGGAAGTGGATTGGCCATCATTACCTCTTCATTTGATCGACGAGTGGTTCAACGTAAGCAACACCCATATCCCAAGGAAACTGGATCCAGCACTGCTGCGCTACTTCCGTTAGGTATTGATCCACCAATGGACGACCGTCCGGTTTGGCATAAATGGTCACAAAGTGTGCCTTAGGCAACATTTTGCGTACTGCGCGTGCAGTTTTGCCAGTATCGACTAAATCATCGACGAGTAGCCAGCCATCACCGTCATGGTCGACACCCTTCATAATATCCAGGCCACCCTGATCCATATGGTCGTAGCTCTTAATACACACCGTATCGATCAGACGAATATTAAGCTCACGGGCGATTAGTGCGGCCGGAATTAAACCGCCACGGGTAATCGCCACAATGCCCTTAAAATCACGCTCGATCATCTGATGACAAAGCGTACGCACATCACGGTGAAGCTGATCCCAGGAGACAGTGAAGTGTTGGTGATAACGATCGCTGCTCATTGGGGGCTACTCGTCTTCGTTGAAGGAACAAACTGCGAATACGCTGTAACCCGCATCGCGAATTTTTTGTGACCCACCCAGTTCGGGAAGATCAATAATCGTAGCCGTTTCCACTACGTGACCACCGCTGCGCTGGATAAGGTTAGCCGCTGCCAGCATAGTGCCACCGGTGGCGATCAAATCATCCATCAGCAGAATACGGTCATCTTTCTGGAAAGCATCGGAGTGCAGCTCAACTTCCGAATGACCGTACTCCAGCGTATAAGTCTCGCTGATGGTTTTAAACGGTAGCTTGCCCTTCTTACGCACCGGCACAAAGCTACACCCCAACTCATAAGCGAGCGGTGCGCCAATAATGAAACCGCGCGCATCGATTGCCGCGATAGCATCCAGGTTCATTTCCTGATAGCGATGTACGAAGCTATCAATCAGCTTGCGAAAGGCCGCGCTATTTTGTAGCAAAGGAGTGATGTCGCGAAAATTCACGCCTTTCTCAGGCCAATCTGGAACCGTGCGAATAACGGACTTAATGTAGTCGCCGTAGATGCTCATCGCGTCTCTCATTGAGTAGTAAAATTAAGTAGTTAGAAAGCGGAAAAGGCCGATCAAACCAAGAAGAGATACCTTACCGCAAACAGGAGCGCCAAAATAATAACGGCCGGATTCAAGTCGCTAAAACGGCCTGATAACGTTTTGATCGCTACGTAGCTGATGAAACCGAGTGCAATTCCTTCGGCAATCGAGAACGTCAGCGGCATTGCCAAAGCAGCAATCAGTACCGGCGCAGCATCCGTTGGATCTTCCCAATTAGCATGCGCCAAGCTACCCGTCATTAATACCGCTACATACAGCAGCGCACCAGCGGTAGCGTAGGCCGGAATGGAGCCCGCCAACGGTGCGAAGAACAGGCTGATCAGGAATAGGCCGCCCACGACTACCGCCGTCAAACCAGTCCGGCCACCGGATGCGATGCCCGCTGTTGATTCAATATAGCTAGTGGTAGTGGAAGTACCCAATGCAGCACCCGCCATAGACGCGGCACTGTCAGCCATCATGGCACGGCCAAGGCGCGGCAGCTTGCCATCTTTATCCAGTAGTTTGCCCCGATGAGCAACGCCCACCAACGTGCCCGAGGTGTCAAACAAATCAACAAACAAGAAGGCAAAAATGACGCTGAGCATCGCTACATCTAGCGCGCCCATTAAATCCATCGCCATAAATGTAGGCGCAATCGAGGGAGGCATCGACATTAGACCGCCGTACTCATTATGGCCCAGCACCATGGCAATCACTGTCACGCCCAAAATACCGATCATGACCGCACCGGTGACGCGCAGGTAAGAAAGCGCGGTAATCACAAAGAAGCCTAACAGCGCATATAAGGCGGGCGGCTGAGATAGATCACCTAAAGAAACAAAGGTAGCGGGATTAGCAACCACAATACCGGCATTTTTCAGCGCAATCATCGCCAAGAAAAGACCGATACCAGCAGCGATCCCGAGTCGCAATGTCATGGGAATAGAGTTAATAATCCATTCACGAATTCTAAAAATGCTTAACAGGAAGAAAGAGAGACCAGAGAAGAAGACGGCGCCGAGTGCCGCTTCCCATGTATACCCCATACCCAATACAACACCGTAGGTGAAAAAGGCATTCAACCCCATGCCTGGTGCTTGGGCGATTGGATAATTGGCCCATAGGCCCATCACGAAACAGCCAATCGCTGCGGCTATGCACGTCGCCACAAATACCGCACCGTAGTCCATGCCCGCTTCAGACAGGATGCTCGGGTTAACAAAAATAATGTAGGCCATCGTCAGGAACGTAGTGATCCCGGCGATAACTTCTGTTTTCACATTAGTTTTGTGCTCAGTGAGCTTGAAATAACTATCCAGAAGTTTCATGAATTTTCTTATCCTTAGCGATAACGCAGCACGCGCACGCGTTCTGGTGCTGAGAAAAGCCGCACATACTACCGAAACGCTCACCGTGATGCGAGCGCTTCAGCATGGCGACCCATGTAAGCGAGAGCAGCCCCGCCGCTGTATACAAAGCAATCTTCAGGCCACAACCTAACCGATCGGTCAATTCAATGGCGGATTAAGCTAAAGAGGGTTGCTGCGCCCGTTTTTTTGAGAGAGCACGCGCTCTACCGTTTCAACGATCACCTGGGTTTGCGGATCAATTTCAATATTGACTTGATCCCCCGGCGCTCGATCCTGAAGCGTAGTGCGCGATAAGGTTTCAGGGATTAAATTGACGCTAAACTCTACGCTTCCGCTACCGCTTTGACGTACATCACCGATAGTCAAACTGATACCGTCCACCCCGATATAGCCTTTCTCGAACACAAATCGGCCAAGCCTTTCCGGCAGGGAAAACCATAATCGACGGTTATTGGGCGCTTCTTCAATAGCCACTACCTCTGCCATGGAAATGATGTGCCCCGACATAGAGTGCCCACCAATCTCATCGCCAAAACGCGCCGCACGCTCTATATTGACGCATTGCCCTGGCACAATTGCACCAAGATTAGTCAATCTCAGCGTTTCACGCATCAAATCAAAACTAACGCTATCACCATCGATGGCCGTCACCGTTAAGCAAACGCCGTTATGAGCAACAGATGCACCAATCTCAAGCCCCTCGCGCATGGCTGGCGGCATTTCCACAACATGTACGCGAAAATCATCCAGCTCACGCACCGCTACTACCTTGGCGACCCCTTGCACAATGCCCGTAAACATATGGCTCATTCTCCTAATGGGTAAAAACTAAGTATTAAAAAACTAAGTATTAAAAGCGGGGAGGTAAAAATAACCAAAATCATGGGCACAAGCTTACTACTGGCGCCCCCTATGTGTGCACTCTTATGGTGATTTCCATAAGAGCATGAAACGTGAGGCCCTCTATTCTACGTCACTCGTTTTTATAGGGTCTTGCGTAAGCGTGTTTTTCTCTCATCGAACACGCCCCTCTAAGCCTGTCGACAGCTCTAAAAACCTAAACACTCTTTTCTAATAGAATAAAAGACTATTGTAAGCTCCTAAAACATAAAATCAGAC
>NZ_PJBT01000064.1:0-5023 GCF_002836035.1 Halomonas sp. MES3-P3E
TATGGGCGGTATGGATCACTCCAACATGGCGGGGATGGATCACTCTGGCATGTCCAACATGTCGGGGATGGATCACTCTGGCATGTCCAACATGTCGGGGATGGATCATTCCAGCATGGCTGGGATGGATCACTCCGGTATGTCCAACATGCAAGGCATGGATCACTCTACTATGGGGGGGATGGCAGCCGAGCAGGCCAAAATAGGCGCAAATGGTTTGCTTCTCGCCGGTGAAGCCCAGCCCGGCTCTCGCTACGACCAGGCGGGCATCGGCATCGACCCCGACGAACGACGCATATTAGTCTACCGGGATCTCAAAGCGATCACACCATGGCCTGATCGCCGTGAGCCAGGCCGTGAGCTTGAGCTGCACCTGACCGGCAATATGGAGCGTTATATATGGTCGTTCGACGGTAAGAAGTTTAGCGAAGTGACGGGCCCTATTCATTTTGTGAAAGACGAGCGGCTGCGCCTAATTCTGATTAACGACACCATGATGGAGCATCCTATCCACCTCCACGGCATGTGGATGGAGCTGGAAAACGGCCAGGGTGAATTGATTCCGCGCAAACACACCCTAAATGTGAAGCCCGGTGAGCGCGTATCTGCGTTGATCACCGCAGATGCAGAGGGCAGTTGGGCGTTCCACTGCCACCTTCTCTATCACATGGATGCCGGCATGTTCCGCGTTGTTCAGGTTTCTTAAGGAGGCAGTATGAAAACCAAGCACTACTTAACCCTCGCCAGCGCCGCCCTCGGCATGGCCGCCGCCACGACTGCTCAAGCCGAAGACGGCTATGACGCCCCGGCCGGCTGGCCGTCACCGGTCGTGGAGCACCCGATGACCACGGTACGGGTCGATCGCTTGGAATATGCTTCGCCCGACAAGGGGGGGGATGCCTTGGTCTGGGATTTCCAGGCCTGGTATGGCAGTGATTTCAATCGCCTATACGTGGAAAGCGAAGGCCAAAACGTCCAGGGCGATGGCGAAGATGCAGAATTCGAGTCCCTCAACCTGCTTTATAGTCGTTTGATTGCCGACTTCTGGGAACTTCAGGGCGGCATCGGTTATCAGGGCGGTATCGCTACGAATGACTATCCCGAACGCTATTTCGGCGTCATCAGCCTATTGGGGCTCGCCCCCTATCGCTTCGAGACCGATCTCGACTTGATGATAAGCGATGAAGGCGATATCTCCGCCAGCCTGGAAAGCGAGTACGATCTGCGCCTGACGCAGCGGCTCTACCTACAGCCGCGTACCGAAATTGCCGTAGCTGCCAGCGAAGTTAAGGAGTTTGGTGTGGGTGAGGGCCTTAACTCAGTGCGTGTCGGCATGCGCCTGGGCTACGAAGTGACCAGACGCTTTGCGCCTTACGTGGGCGCTTACTGGGAAAAAGAGTATGGCGATACCGCTGACCTTTCTCGTGCTGGCGGGAATAATACCGAAGATACCGGCGTGGTGGCAGGTGTCAGGTTAATATTTTAAATCGTTAAGCACTCTATAACTTGCGCCACCGAAAGGTGGCGTTTTTTTTGCTAATAAACCACTAAATTCAGCTTCAACTCATACTCTAAGGTTATTATTAAATTATAAATAACCAGCGGAGTAAACCACCATGAAAATTAAAGCAATTGTTTTTAGTGCAGTAGTAGCAAGTATCCTCTCTACACCTGTATTAGCGAGCTTAGGCAATACAACACAGAATCTTCCCTTACTAGAAAGAGGCGTATCTTCTACACAGATGCTTGTCCAGGGGCAACCTAAGCGTTTCAATATTAACATTGAACAAGCGACTACACTGAAAGTAGTGAGTGAGCACTTTCCAGGATTTACCAGCACTGGCAACCGCATTTCAGCTGTTCTTTATAATGAGGCGGGACAGCAGGTAGCAGAAGCTTCCAGCCCACGGGGGCACTTCGAACTTATTCGTCAGCTGCAACCTGGAAATTATCAGCTTGAGGTGAGTGGTAGCTCATTGGGAGGTAATAACCAAAGTGACAGTAACCGTTATGAACTACATGTCGCCTATTGATATCCTTTAGTCTTGACATGAATTAAGAAGGTCAGCCATGAGCTGACCTTTTTTATGAAAAACTAGTATCTCGGCAAACAAATTCAGCTTTAATTCAGGAATTTTCGCTAACTTTATAGTGCCGCAATCGGCGTAAAAACAAGACAATTCATAAAGAGGTGTCATCATGTGGAATAACAAGAAGATTCCCTTGGTCAGCATGACGGTTATGGCCTTGGCAATCGGCTCGACGTATGTTTCGGCCCTGGAAACCCAAGTGGGAGAGACCACCGTGGGGCTTTATGGCTACGCCAGGCTGAACATGGCTTACAACTTCGATCCGGGATGCCGGATCAGCTAACGAAGGTTACTTTGCTGAAGTCGCAGGATCGGAAGATGAGAGGGATGTCGGGGATCAGTTTCAAGTCACCGCGACACAAAGCCGCATCGGCTTTCGGACCAGTACGCCTGTCGAGGGGGGCACGCTAGACACCGTTATCGAAGGGGATTTCTGGTCCTACAACGATGATAATACGCGCTTCAGACTACGGCATGCCTATGGGTCCTGGAATGGCATTCTGGCAGGGCAAACCTGGTCGAATTACACCACCTTCGTCGCCGCCACGCCCACACTGGATTTCCTCGGCACGGCGGGAAGCAATGGCTATGGGTCGCGCCTAGCCCAGTTGCGCTACACCATGGGAGGATTCTCGATAGCCGCGGAAGACCCTCAAGCTCAATTGGCTGAGAATATAGATGGCTCAGTGCCAGAAGATGATTTGCTACCGGATAATGACGATGCCGTATCATCGATGCCCGCGTTGAGCCTGCGCTATGAAGATAGTATGGGTGACTTTTCCTACTCAATCGCCGGCATCGCCCGGCAGCTGAAGTACGATACCGGAAGCGAAAAGGATACGGAAATGGGCTATGGGGCCTTCGCCGCAGGTGCCTACCATGCCGGACCGGTGACCTTGAGAGCGATCGTGAACGCCAGCGAGGGGGCGAACAGTTACCTCTATCTGTCTGGCGATTACTTCAACGGTGCCGATGCCTACGTCGATACCAACGGTAAGCTGCAAACGCTATCTGGCGATGGCGGAGCCCTTGGTCTTTCTTATCAAATATCACCACAGTATTCACTGAACGCGTCCCATGGCTATACCGATGTCGAATTGGGCGACCCTACCGTAGGTGGGAATGCAGGTAGAAAGAACAAGAATACATTTCTTAATCTGATGTGGACTCCCAACGAACGCTTGATGTACGGAATTGAGTACGGCTATTTCGAAACGGAGTTGGCCGATGGCCGTGAAGAAGATGCGAGCCGTGTGATGGTGGCTGCCCAGTATAGTTTCTAGGGTGAGTTAGTAGCATAGCAGAGAAGCTGTTTTGATCGATTGCTTGGGCGTATGCCCAAGCTTTTTTATGGTTCTTCGTCACTTCATGTGATCACTTCATGTGAGGCCTGATCGAACAGGCGACCCACAATACCACTGTCACTAAACTGAATAAGAAAGATCAGTCGCGTCGGGAACACTTCCCGGCGGGTGACCTTCTTATTGTTCTGGTGCTCAGCCTGAGCAAACGAGATCTGTTTCATCGAGAACTCTGGCGGGTAGTGGAAAACTGTATTTTGCCCTGCCGGTGGCACTTAGGCAGCAACGGTCGTATTTATGCAGTGTTTCCTTAAAAGAGGCTCGCAGTAGGCTTGCTTCTACTAGAGTTTATTTCAAAATAATTACCTCAATAATTTGAAAGCCTGAGTTAAAGCAAATGAATTTCTCCATAGAAGTTCACGTCGAGCCGGAGCGCTTGCCCCGGCTGGTTTGAAGCTTAGCTGGCCATTGCGGCACATTCTTCAGCGCAGCGATGACAAGCTTGAGCACACTCTTGACAATGGGTTGCATCATGTTTTGCACACTCATCACCACACTTTTTACAAATGTCGGCACATAGACGGCAGATCTCGTGCGCAAACTCGCTTTCTTGTGCCATGAATGAAGCGGCTAACCGGCAAATTTGAGCACATTGCATTTTAAGGCGAATACATTCCGCCATCATTTTTACGTCGTCTTCTTTTAGGCACTCAGTTGCACACTTGTCACAATACGCTGCACATACGTGACAAGCTTCAATGCAATTCTCATATTTTCCAAAATTCATCTCGATTCTCCATTTATTAAATCAGATTTTATTCACCATAGCTCTTGCTTGGCATAATAAAGCTAGAACAACCTAAAAGAAAAATCAAGGAAAGGTAATCAGGTAACTACTCACGAAATATAAAGATAAACCAGGTAGCTGTGCGTTACTTGCCATGATTTTTATTATTCAGCTAGGATTCAGGAAGGCCTACTATAATAAATGTTTTTTTCAAAAAATACTGCAGCATTCGCTGCGCCTGGAAGTTAGCTCGCCACGAAGCCCCTAATTAAAGTAAGTAGGTGAGAAAACTAAATTAATAATGAGAGGAATCAAGTTCTAAGCTTTATAAAAATAATCTCCTTTTAGGAGACTAGCTCAGCCTAATAAGCTTCCTAAGGAGTCAGTATGAAAATTAATCTCTACTTCTCTGACGGCCTGGCTACCCCAGGGTCGCCAGGGAGGGAAAAAGGTCGACCATGATACTGGAAAGCCGCGTCATGGTACCCGAGACGATGGCGATGCCCATCAGGATCACAACCGTGCCCGCCACGGGGCGAGCATAGGCGCTCCACCTTCCTAGGCTTTGCCGATGCAGAGCGAATCGGTTAATCAGTAAAGTGCTGGCAAGAAAAGGTAGCGCCAGTCCTGCCGAGTAGGCACTGAGATATATCATTCCAGCCTGGGCACTAGCAGCATTGGACGTGGCCATCAAGATGGCGCCCAGGATGGGGCCGATACAGGGCGTCCAGCCGATGGCAAAAGATACCCCGAACACAGTAGCCGAAAGCGGAGAGCCACCCTGGACATTGGGGGTGAACTGAAAGGTACGCTGGAAAAGCGGCAATCGGAACACGCCGGTCATG
>NZ_PJBT01000065.1:0-4917 GCF_002836035.1 Halomonas sp. MES3-P3E
AGTGGTGCCGACACCAGGAGTCGAACCCGGGACCTACTGATTACAAGTCAGGTAAGCTCGGGTAGTATTATCAAATGCTTATCCATTTTTCTGTTACGTATACTGACCGCCTGCACATCAATTGAATCAACAATTTACCGTTTGTTGGTACGCATATTTACCCGCCATTTTGATCTAAAATGGGCATGGGGTTATGAGTGCAAAGCAGTATCCATCACGGTCGCGCCTGCCATGCGGCTTCACGCCTAACAAGCGGCTTCATCGCCTTCTTATTCTTACATTATCTATAATGGTTGCAGGGAGTCAGCAACCAAACAGCAACCACCAATTGCCGAGAGGATTTCAAGATGCCTGTACAAGCGCGACTAGAAGGTGGCCCTTGGGTGGAAAGAGCTTAAAGCTTAACGCTGAGGCTCCATATCTCAGCATGCCTGAGCCAGTGAAAATGCCTGAATTCGTGGGGCAAGACAGCATTGATAGGCTTGAAAATATGGGTATCCGGAATAGATGGTTGATTCTGCAATCCAGGGCGCAGCGACTTTTTTATATCTCAACGGAAAAAGTGGTTGACCTGTTCGCGATTGCGAACTAAGATACAGTCATAGGGTTCGAGATCGGCTCGACCCGCCTCTACAGAGAGACATCGCCATGAAACTGATCCACACCAGCCCCGCCGCAATCACCGAGATCAACAGCTTTGGCCGCTTCGGCGAGTTCCTCTTCTTTGCCGGTGGTGAGTACGTTATGACGGCTGGTGATCACATCACCTATGCCATTGATGTCGAAGACTGCGCCATCATCGACGCCGAGCAACTGTTCTTCCACGAAGATGCGGAAAAACTGGCCGGGCTGGTCGAGAAGGTCATGGAAATGGTTGGCTGCGATGAAGACACCGCCGAAGAACTGATCGCTCAACGCGAAGATGTTCATGGCATCGACTGCGACATCGATCCGGAAGACCTGGCCGACATCTCCTGGGACATTCAGCGCATCTCCGGTGAGGCCGCTGTGCTTCTCGGTTTCCGCGGCGTCGAGATGGAAGATGAGCAAGGCCGTGCCTATCTGATCCACATGGCTGGCCGAGAAGCCGAGCTGGAGGTCGCATGAACGCCAAGGAATTACAGGCTCTGCGCAAGATGTTGATGCTGGATGTCAGCGAGGCCGCCGAGATCATCGGCGGCGTTTCTAAGCGTAGTTGGCAATACTGGGAAGCTGGCCGTAGTCCGGTCCCCGACGACGTCGAAGACAAGATGTTGGGGTTGCTGACGCAGCGGCAGTATCTGATGGACGAGATCGAGGCCAAGCTCGATAAGGAAGGCGACACTATCTCTGTGCCGTTCTACGTTCATCACGCCGAATTTTCCGAGGCCAACCCTGGGAAAGGCATCCTGCCGTGGCGAATCAGTCAGTCAGTCGCCGCTGAGCTATATGCCAACAACTTGGTAAATCTGAAATGACCGCTGGCAGAAACCAAAACGCCAAAGGTCGTCTCCGCAAGGCTCAGCAAAAGAGGAAGCGAGAGGAGAAGGCGGATCGGCGCGCCAAACTTCGCCAGCGCAGGAAAGACAAGCGCGCAAAGTTTAAGCATCGCAATGCCTAAAAGTGACCGCATCGGCCAGACCTTCGGCAAACTAACCGTCATCGCAGATCATGGCGGAGCGCAGCTACATTGCCGCTGCGAGTGCGGTCGTGAAGGTATCTACTCCCGAGCTATCACTAAGCCCTCGTACCGGGGTCCAAAGGCATGCCCTTGGTGCCTGGGCTCGCCGTGCGAGGAATGCGACACCATCATCCCTAATAAGGGCCGCATGCCCGCTAAGACCTGCTCGGAGGCTTGCCGTGTGGCAAGGGCAAACAGGCGGGAGCGGGAGCGATACGAGCGCATCAAGGACACCGAGCACTTCAGGGCGACCAGGGCAGCCTACCTTGAGCGGCTGGCCAGCTTGATGGATGCATACCCCGAGCTAGCCGAATCGATCCGCGAGGACCATCGGCGCGCTGTTCGTGCTTGGCGAGAGCGCCAGATGTCCGACTCCGTGCTGAGGGCTTGTTACCTGGAGGCTCATCGACAGCGGGAAGCCAAGCGCCTGGAACATATCCGTTCGGACCCCGAAGCCTACACCGAGCACCTGCGAAGACAGCGTGAGTGGTATCACTCACTAAGCGACGCTGATTACCATCGCATCTTTGTCGAGGGCCGCGAGGAGCGAGCACTTCGAAAGAACCGCCGCGAATAAGGAGATGGCCGGGGGTATTCGTTTGAGGTGATGCGAGCCCGGATGCTCTATACCACCAAGCACTTGAAGAAGTCGCCTCAGACCAAGGAATCCCCGTTCCTGGGCAGAGCTACCATGACCTACAGCATGGGACTGCCCGAATCTGATAAGAACTATGGCGTCGATCTATCAACCTTCTGGGAGGATTAAGCACTTGGAGGGGCTGGAGTGCCCCTTCAACCAGTTAATCCGGATACCCGAAAATATTTACCAGTACAGGCTTTATCAGCGTATGCCTGATGGCATGCTGGTATATCGAATTGCTTAAGAACACGGCGGATCTTGAATCCGAATAGCCCTTTTAAGGCCGCGCTTGCACAAGGCTTTGTAGCTAAATCAGCAGCTTAGCGCTTTACTATATTTCTATACAGCATATCAATGCTAGCCGTAATAATCACTTACTGCAATCTACCCACTCCCCGGCAATTCCCCCTTCACCTGACTAACAAAGCCACCCTGGTCGAGCCGGTGTTGCACTTCATTAATCAGCCATTCGCCGTCCGCGCCCTCGCGAAACCCCGAGAGCATCAGACGACCCTCTGCCATCAGCTCCGTATTGCCCGGGAGCGTAAGATCTAGCGTCTGCTCTCCCCTTTCCCCTCGCCTTAGCTCTGCACGCGCGGCGGCGCGGGCGCTGGCTTCGTCGGGATGAATGGGTTGCAGGCGCTGAACGGGCTCTCCTTCACCTTCGGTAATCTCAAGCGTTGCGGCGGCATCCGTATCGCGCCAGCGTGCGACAACGCTTCCCGCTGCACCTCGCTTGGCAAGCCGCATCTTCCCCCGCGACACCATGCCTGGCGTGATGGTCACGGTTGGCAGCGGCTGACTGCCAGCACCAGCGCTTTGTGAGCTGCCACGCTTTGCGAGCAGTAGCGCCCCGCCGCCGGGCTTTGCGATGCCGTCATGCTCGTGGGCGAGGCGCGTCAGCAGGTTCATGTCTGATTCGTTCACTTGATCCACGTGCGGGAGCGTGATGCCTGCCATGGCGTCCTGAACCGCTGGCGTCAGCCCGTGCTCTGCAGCGATCGCCTTCACCATTTCGCCCAGTTGAGTGCCTGCGTCCCAGCTGCGCGTCTTCTTTGTTTGCAGCATCAGTCGCGTGCTGCCCTGCCCTGAATCGCTTTTCGCGAGCGGCGCGGCCTTGGCGGTGATGCGCAGTTGATTAGGTGGCCAGCTAATGTCGATGGTGTCGACTATGTACACGCCCATTTCATCGGCCTGATCGTCGCACCCCAGCCAGACGGTCAATTCTGCGCCCGCCGGCGGGAGTGAGATAGGCGCCTGGGCGTCGTGATCGGCCAGCGTGATCGTCAGATCGTCCGAATCAACGCCCGCTTTATCCGTCAGGCGCAAGGAAACGAAGCGCTCGCGGAGCGCCTCGGTAATGTCTTCACTGTTGGCAGTGATGCGGAAGCGTGGCGTTATCCCCACAAGCGAACCCTCCGGCTCGGTGCTGGCTGGGCAATATCTGGCAGCGTGATCAGCAGGCCTGCGGGTATCAATGGCCCGTGATCGGCCAGTCCTGGGTTATGCTCGAGCGTCTTTTCTACCAGCCCGGGAGTAATGCGCCCGTAGGCGCGCCAGCAGATCCAGTCGACGGTATCGGCCTCTTTAGTTCTGTACGTTCGCGCCATCGTCAAAGAACCTCAGCTGCAGTGTGAATGCCTGACGCCGCGGGACGCCGCCGGGTGCGAAAATATCCGCCTGCTCTTCAACCGATAGCATCACCCAGCGACCATGAATGAAGCCGTTGCCATCGACTAGTATTAGCGGCTGGCCTTCGGCGGCGGTCGAGCGCATGTCGCGTATCTGGTGAGGCCCACTGCGAAAACTGGGATAGATGCGCCCGGTTAGTGTAATTTGGTCGCCAGCAAAGCCCGTGAACTGCAGGGCGTCATGACCACCCACCCGAGACTGAGCCGCCCATCGATACTGAGTCGCTCGGGTGAGCTGCTGATAAGCGGCGGTATCGATGCTGAACGGGTAGTCGCCCAGCTTTAGCATTACATCAGCCATCGTAGAGCGCCCCTTGCTGGCGTTGATTGAGTTCGTCCATCACCATTTCCGCGATGCGCTGGGCATAGGTCTGGTCCTCCTCGCCCTCACTGCGCGTCACGTGCAACTGAACATGGTTGGTGATCGTCTGCGTGACTTCGCGCACGCGCTCGGCGGGCGATTGGCTGGCCTCGCCTCCACTTAGCTGCGGGCGTGCTGGCCCTCGCTGCAGCGCCTCTTGCCCTCGCGCTACCGCTTCTTGTTGGCTAGAGCCAAGATCAAGCGCCTGCGCGTTGCTGCCGCCGGGTTGCGCGGGCGCGCCCTCCTCATCATCGCCCCCGAAGCTCAGCCAGCCTTTCACCTTGCTGAATGCGTTACCCACCCACTCAAGCTTGCCGGTAATCCAGTCCATGGCGGCGGCGGCTGACGCAGTGATACCGTCCCACATATTGCCAAACCAGCCAGAGATACCACCCCACGCGCCAGCTATTACGTCCAGCGGCGACCAGGAGAGCTTTTCTTTCATCCAGTCCCACGCCGCGCCAGCCTTGTTTTTTACTCCACCCCAGAGGCCGCCAAACCAGTCAGTGATGCCATTCCATGCGCTGGTGATCGTGTGGATGGGCGACCATGCCACCTCACCTTT
>NZ_PJBT01000066.1:0-4703 GCF_002836035.1 Halomonas sp. MES3-P3E
TACCCGAACCCACTGTTCTAAACGCCAGGCATTAGCGCTCGGCGCGTTACTTTTGTGTATTGAAAAACGCATTTGTTATATGCGCCTTCTGAAGGATGTGTGCCAAGGGGATAACTTTCGGCTGTTATATCACCGTAAAACCTATTACTTGGAATATAGCGAACAGTTAGATAGCACCAGCTGGCAAGCCCCCGTACAGCGGCACACAGTGTCATATCATGTGGCATCACTACTAACTTACGGCCAACGCCTAACATCTAGCAAAGCGCTCGACGATCCTTGGACGATCCCAAAACAAGCGCCGCCTTTGCCTGAGGCGTTGATCCAGTGCTGTGAGAGACAAGAGTGTATAACGATCCAGCAGATACTTGGGCAGGCGGCCGCTATTGTCGATCAAGCCAATCTTCTGAGATTACCGGGCGTAGTGGCTGGCGCGTTAGCAGGGCGGATAGTGGCCACCAGCCTCCCTATGCAAGCGCACATTCGTATGGTGCACGGCAAATCGCTGATGTTCCCACCTTCAGCAGTCAACACTGAGGATCTGGAGCTCTCGACAGCGTTGCCAGCGCTATTACGAGCTAATGGCGATAAACATGAGCTGCAGCAACAGGCTGTGCTTCTATTTAAAGAGGTGAAGCAAATCTTGGATGGCTACACCAAGCCGCAGGCTAAAATAACGGCAAAATCGCTGGAGCAACTAGTAACACAGCGAAACGGTAAGGTAAGTAGTGCCATCATGCTGTTGGTCATCTGGATCGCAGCGGTTATCCGGAGTGGTAAGGGGCGAGCGGGCAGGCGCTTTAAGCCGTTCGAAAGCAGTAGTATCCATCGTTACTGGGGCGCGTTGCGTAAGCTTTTTGAGGAGCTTGCGTACGGTGTCGACCTGATGGCGCTCGGTAGTGAAGAAATCACCGCCTTTTATGCAGGTCTGATTGATTATCAAGAAACCCAGTTGAGCGATATGAGCTATTTTAGCCATCGTCTACGTTCTTTTCACCGCGTAGCCGCCTCTCTCGGCGTTGAAGAGCCGGATTGGGATGAGCTACCCGTTGCAGAGCAAGGACGACACGTGCGAGCTGAAATGCTCTCAGAACGAGAATACCTTGAGACACTGAAGCGGATAGAAGCATCGCAACGAGCCCCCGATATTGCGTGTTTACTTCAGTTTGTATTGCTATGCGCGTATCGCTTTGGTTTGAGGCTTGATGAAGCGAGAGGGTTGCTCAGGCGAGATTGGTGTGAATCTCATGGCTACTGCTGGGTATTGATTAGGAACAATCGTTATCGAACATTAAAAAGTGAGGCCTCTCGACGTGCTGTGCCGCTTTTGTTTTCTCTCGATGCGACAGAGCAACGTACGCTTAACGCTGTGCTTAATCGTCATGATGCGCTACTGGGTGGTGAGGCATCCCTACCGCTGCTAGGCGAGATACGCGATGGGAAAGTCGAAGTAGCGCTTAGTGCATCAGCAATCAGCGCTGCTGAGATAGATGCGTTGCGTCACGTGAGTGGCAGCCCAACACTATCACTACATCACACCCGTCATGCGTTTTACAATATAACGGCAGCCTCTCTGCTGCAGCTAAACACGCCTGTCGCCACCAAAATAACCCAGCATATAGATAGCGCTAACATACGTCAGGTGGTGATGGGGCAGCAACATTACTGTTCGCGTCGCGTGATGATGGGGCTGGCGCGCTTAATGGGGCACCGCCAGCCATCGACAGGACTGCTGAACTATAATCATTTGATTCTAGAATGGGCGGATGCGCTGACGCCTGTTAAAGGGACAAATGGCAGCATGCTCAAAGAAGCAATAAAGCCGCAGGATTTTAAACGTTACACGCCGGCTTCTGCGCTACCTCAAGAGCTTTCTTTGTTTAACGAACCAACACCGCATTTACTGATGAAGGCGTTGCGATTAGGCGCACTACGGCAGAACGTGCGACGAGCGAGTGAGGCGTTGGGATTGTCCCCGGTACATGCTGCTATCCTTGAAGGTGTTATTAAGGAAGCTGAAAGCAATATGCGCTTCAAAAGTAAGCGTTCATTCCACGACGTAGTTGACCTACTTCACGTCACGCAGAGGCCTTAATAACTCCGGCGAGACCTTGTACTGTTTGGGGCCGTCCTCGGCCAGAACAATCACACTCTTGCGGTTGATCTTGGTGACGATCCCCAGCACCGGGCCTTCCCGGCCCTCGAAGGTTACTTTCAGGCCCACCCGCAACTGACTCAGTGCCTGCAGATTTTCCTGATCCCTCAGTTCGTCGATGCGCCGGCAGACGTATTGATTCAATTCCAGCAACTGGTCGATGCTCATGTCCTCAATGCGCATGAACGGTGGCCTCCGGCTGTTTGCTCTGTCGATCAGGGTGGCGTGGGTCGATCAGCGCCCGCAACGGGTTCTCGGCGAACCGAGTTTTCCAGAGACGAGGCGTCAGGTCGCTGACGTCACTGGCCGGATGCTGGCTGATGCGTTGCAGCACGTCCACCAGGTAGGTGTAGGGGGTAATATCGTGCAGCTTGCAGGTGCTGATCAGGCTCTGGATGATGCCCAGGTGTTCCGCGCCTAGTTCGGTCCAGCAGAACATCCAGTTTTTCTTGCCCATGGGGATGGGCCGTAGGGCCCGTTCCAGGTGATTGGTATCGGGTTGTACGTCCGGATCTACCAGGAACACCGTCAGGCTCGTTTCCCGGCCGAGCACGTAATTCAGGGCTTTGGTTAACGGTTCACTGGGTAACAGGCCGCCTTGCCCCAACTGATCCCGGCACCATTGGAAGAAGCCGCTGACGACCGGCTTCGCATGGTCCAGCCGGTATTGGCGCTTCTTCTCGCCGGTGAGCTCCTTTTCCTTAATGGTATCTTCAATCTGGTACAGCTTCGCGATCTGTTGCAGGGCTTCGGTGGCCTTCTCAGGATGATCCTTTTGGGCCTCAACGAAGCAACGGCGACTATGCACCCAGCATTGAGCATGAGTAATGCCTTTCTGGGCCGCGGCATAGCGGGCATATGCGGCATAACCATCGCTGATCAGAGTGCCACTGAATTGGTCGTTCAGAACCTGCTCGATGTGCAGTCGGCCCCGACTGTTCGAGTAGGTAAACACCACTTCGTCGTCATCACCGTATAGGGGCCAGAACCAGCCTGTTTTCATCTTGCCTTTCTGCGGGCCTGCCCGGCCCTGGTGGCCCGCTTTGATGGGTGTTTCGTCCATGGCCAGCACCCGGCTGCGCAGCACGTTGTCGGTCTGGGCGTCCACAATGGGCCGAAGCAGGTCGATGGCCCGCTTCACCAGGTTCGTCAGGGTGCTGCGGCTGAGGGTAATACCCGCTTGTTGAATGCGCTGGTGCTGGCGATACAGCGGCAGGTGGAACTGGAACTTGTCCACCAGCAACCCGGCCAGCAGGCTGACATCGGCCAGGCTGTTGTCCAGCACGTTGAACGGGGCTGGTGTTGTCACAGGTTTTTGATCCGTGCCCTTACGACGGAACACCGGGCGTTCGCATTTGAGCACCACATAGCTGGAGGCCCGCTGGGCCAGACGGTAGGTGGTTTTGGTGCCGATGATGTCGTATTGGTCGGCGTCCGGCCCGGTCAGCTCCGGCGGCAGTTGCTCGATCACTTCCACCGGCACATCCGCCGTAAAGCGCAGGCCGGTGTCGTTCAGACAATCGTCGTCCCGCTGCTTCTTGCCGGTGCCGCGCTGGTAAGCCTTAATAGTGCGTTTTTCTTCATCGGCAGGCTGTTCCGGTCGCGGTGCCTCCTCTGGCTGGAACAAGCTGTCCTGCCCGGGCAGATCGACCACCTGCTTCTCGGATTTGGGGCCGAACAGCTGCTTCTTGAACCAGTCCAACTGGCGCTGCAGGATCTGGACCTGCTCCCGCAACAGTGCATTCTCCTCGGCCAGAGCCGAGGAGGAAAGTGTACCGGGAGAAGAAGCTGAAGCCGTTGAATTCATGGCCGATATTATACCGGAACTCTGTCTTCTATACCCCTCGAAAACGCTTGAACTGGCGGTATTTCTGCACCTCAATGCCGTCAATCAGCAGCTGCAAATCCGTCAGGGTCAGGGTTCGCTGACCGGAGGCGGATAACGGCACCCGGAACTGGCCCTGCTCCAGGCGCTTGGCCCACAGACAGTAACCGGTGGCGGTAAAGTAGAGCATCTTCATCTGGGTCTTACGGCGATTGACGAAGACAAAATACTGACCGCTGAGGGGGTCGTGCTTCAATTGATTCCGAACCAGGGCGCTCAGGCCCCGGAACGATTTGCGCATGTCGGTGGGCTCGGTGCACAGCCAGATGCGCGCCTGGCTATCGAGCCCGATCATCCGTTCTGGCTCAGCCGCAGTTCGACGCCGTTGCCCAGGCTCAGCACAATGTTCCAGCCTGGGCCGGACTGCGCCGCACCCATCAGAGAGGACAGGTCCAGAAAACCGGCTTCGCCGGAATCCGCTGAGTCACCGGCCGCCTGATCGGACAGGCGCTTGCGCCAGTTACAGAAACTGGCGTAGCCGATGTTCTCTTGTTTGCAGAACTTCGAAGCTGACAGACCACTGTCACGCTGCTGATTGACCAGAGCCTGCCACTGTTCGGGTGTGCGGTGCTTTCTCATGGGGGTAACCTCGTGTTGGAAAGTGTGAGGTTACTGTAGGGCGATTTTCAGCAGGGTGGCAGAACGTCGTGGAATGAACGCTTA
>NZ_PJBT01000067.1:0-4526 GCF_002836035.1 Halomonas sp. MES3-P3E
TGAGACTCGCATTGGCTTATCCTCATTCGTTTATTCGTAGCCAGCTTACAACCGTTAGGCTGCCCAAAGGTCAAGTCTTCAGCTGAGCGCTCATGACAAACATTTAGGTTGTATAACGAAATTTAAAATGAGGCCTTGACCTTAAAGTCTGCTTTAAGGATATCTTAAAAAAGCACTCCTGCCACAGGATAAAAAACCGTAATCAAGTCCTACCACTAGCGCGTTTGGCAGAGTGACTCACATACAGAGGAGAGTGTCATGCGTAAACGTAATACTGCGATCCTGTTTACTGCCATTGTTGCTGCCAGCAGCTTCGGAGCTAGCTCGCTTTTTGCCCAAGAAGAGAATCAACAGAAGCCGATGGAGGGCAACGCCATGCATAGCAATATGATGCAAGCAGGGGGTATGCACGACATGATGGGCGATATGAAGTCCATGATGGAAAAATGTAACGCCATGATGGAAAACATGCAGCATGAGAACGACGACGCTTAAAGCGGCTCGGATAGGTTGCTTGTACGCAAGCAACCTTTTCATCATGCGGGTAGCGTCGCTTGGACCTTCCTATCTGATATCTAACCGGACACACAACATATGAAACATTGGAAAGCGCTTGCCGTTACGTCTTTGCTGGCTTTTCCCATATCGGGATTGGCGGCTGATATATCAGCGACTCTCTACAAAAATCCCAATTGCGGATGTTGTGCCGAATATGCCAAGTATTTGGAACAAAACGGCTTCGACGTGGAGACGATCGACACCCATGATCTCGTTAAAATGAAAGCCGAGTATAACATCCCTGAAGAACTGCATGGCTGCCATACCACGGTCGTAGGAGACTATCTCTTCGAAGGGCATGTGCCTGTTGAGAGCGTGACCCAAGTGCTTGATGAAAAGCCCTCTATCATAGGGCTGAGTGTGCCGGGAATGCCGCTTGGCTCACCGGGCATGTCGGGAGAAAAGCGTGGCCCGTTGGAAGTCTATGCCATCGCCTCGCAATCGACTGAGAGCCCCGACATTTACGCGACTCACTAAAGGATAGTGCGGCGATGAAACACCCCATCCTGACAGGACATTTCGTAGCTGTATTTCTGATGACTGCCACATCCCTTGCCATGGCCGCCCCGTCAGAAAGTTCAGGGCCACAGGGGTTTCTTCTCTGGGCTACCCCCAACGATGTGGCACAAATCAGCTTCGAGGATAGCGACGGTACCCCTTTCACGTTGGCTGACTTTGAAGGAAAGCTGATTCTACTCAACATCTGGGCAACATGGTGCGGGCCTTGCCGAGAGGAAATGCCCACTTTAGATGCCCTACAAGATGAGCTTGGCAGCGATGATTTTGAGGTGGTCGCCTTATCGATCGACCGTAAGGGGGTCGAGATTGTTAATGAATTCTATCAAGAGATAGGCATTGAACATCTGGCTCCCTATATAGATAAAACCGGAATGGCTAGCGCAGATCTTGGGGCCGTAGGTATTCCCACGACGCTTCTACTTGACCGCCAAGGCAAAGAAATTGGGCGCCTCGTGGGGGAAGCCGAGTGGAATACTCAAGACATGATCGACTTTCTTGCCGAAATGATTGCAACCAGATAATGAGGTAGCACCATGAGTTGTTGTGACGACAAAACCCAACAGGGCAAACAAAAATCGGGGCTAAATGGCTTTTTGACAGGGTCACGCGGCCTGATGTTGCTGGGTAGCGTGGCAGTGGCTGGCGGCCTTGCTTTTGGCTGGGATAATCTGGTTTTGCTAGGCATTGCGCCTATTCTATTGAGCCTATTGCCATGTCTCATTATGTGCGGATTAGGCCTATGCATGATGAAGTGCAAAGACAAAAAAGGTGAAGCGACCGAGCAAAGCGACGCTACCAATGTTCAGGCTCGGGTAGAAGACGCTTCAGAAGTGAATGCCGGAACAGCGCCTACCACTCGCCAACTAGTCGATCAAAGCGAGTCAATCAAGCAGTCCTCATCTAAATTCCAAGCCTAGCCATGGGTAAAGGGTAATGCTTGAAGTAGCCAATATAGGACTGGTCACTGCCTTTCTGGCAGGCCTGATCTCGTTTATTTCGCCCTGTGTTTTGCCACTTGTGCCTGGCTATCTTTCTTTCATGACCGGCCGCTCGCTCGGACAATTACAGGAAGCGGATAGACGAGAACGTCTGAGGGTGTTAACCCAGTCGGTATGGTTCGTGCTCGGTTTTTCAACCGTTTTTTTGTTGCTGGGAGCCAGCTCCACTGCCATTGGTCGTCTGCTGCTGGTGTATCGCCAAGAAGCAAACCTAGTCGGTGGCCTTATCGTCATCCTGTTTGGCGCCTTCATGACCGGGCTCATGCCATGGCGCTGGTTTCATCAAGAATGGCGGTTTATGGGTCGACTGAAGGACGTCGGTGGAACCCGCAGTGCAGCTTACTTACTTGGTTTAGCGTTTGCATTTGGCTGGACCCCCTGCATTGGCCCAATTCTGGGTGCCATTCTTACCGTCAGCGCCTCCACGGCCAACGCCTGGAGCGGGATGGCGTTGCTCGGCGTTTATTCTTTGGGTCTGGGCGTGCCCTTCATGCTGAGTGCCCTTTCACTTGATCGCTTCATAAAGCACCAGAAATTCCTGCGTCGCTGGGGGCATTTCATACATATAGCGGCTGGGTTGATCATGATTCTGATGGGTAGCTTAATGATCACAGGCAAACTATCCGAGCTGTCATATTGGTTATTGCGTACTTTCCCTGCCCTAGGTGTTATCGGCTAATCGTTATTTAAGGAAATATTGAAATGCACATGATCGTGAGTCGTTTTTTACGTGTCTTCTTACTGACAGGCTTGGCCGCAGTCAGCTTTGGCAGCGCCATTACGGCCTTGGCAACTGAAGAAGGGTTGCTTGCACTGCAATATGACGTAACAGGCAAACGACTGTTTAAAATTGAGGCTAACCAACTATTCCAGCGTGCCGATGAAGGCATGACCTGGAATGCGATTCCCTTGCCCGAAGACGTGAATGAAGGCCAGTTGCGCGCGGTATCGGTCCCCTCCACTGATCCGCAAGCGCTCTATATCGCAGGCCCCTCAATCGGGGTGCAGCGTAGCACCGACAATGGAGAAACCTGGCAAGAGCTTAGCGCTAACCTACCTAGCCGAGAGGTTACTGCGCTAGCTGTACATCGCCGTCAGAACGAAACACTTTATGCGGTAATTGAAGAAGACGGCATCTACCAAAGCGAGGATGCTGGCACCACCTGGAAAAAAATGGACAGTGGTCCTTCACAAAAGATTAACCGACTCGTCCACTCTGACATGGAAGGCAGCATGCAGACCGGCTGGCTCTACGGGGTATCGGACGATGCGGTGCGTCTATCGATGGACTGCTTTTGCGGTTGGAGACCGACCGGAGCACTTGATGCTGGCAGCGTCTATGATGTGGCTTATAGCCTTGGCAACCCAAAGCGAGTCTATGTGGTTACACAGCAAGGACTATGGCGTAGTGAAACGGGTGGTCAAGAGTGGCAACAAGTAGCTGGTGACGGCACAGAGCTCGTTGCACTCACACTCTCCGCCAAAGACACTCTCTATGGTTTAAACCAGAAAGGGGAACTTCTACACAGTGAAGACGAAGGCCAATCCTGGACTTATCCCGATGCGTAAGCACTGTTTTTTCACTGCCTCATGGCTGACGCTAATGGTTGTGGGGCACGCCATGGCTGAGGACCGTCCTTTTTCAAGCGATACTCCTCAGCTGGAAGACGGAAAAAGAGTTTACCGACAATACTGTGCTAGTTGCCACGGTACACAAGGCGAAGGCATGCCCAACTGGGAAGAGCAAAATGCTCTAGGCGAGTTACCTGCTCCACCACATGGGCCAGAGGGCCATACCTGGAAACACTCTGATGCCATGCTCTACCGAATTATTGCCGAGGGTTGGCGCGACCCCTGGAATAAAACCGATAGGCTAACGATGCCAGCGTATCAGGAAGTTTTGGCTCCCAGCGAGATACGAGATGTGGTGAATTATCTCAAGACATTATGGACACAAGAGCAAAGGCGTCACCAAGCAGACGAAAGTATTGAGAACCCCTTTCCAATACAAACTGGAATACCCCCAGAGTAAATAATAGTGTCTATGCCCTATAACAAATTTTCTTAGTCACCTTATGGGTCACCACACTGTTAGCTACCGTCTCAACCGCCCACTTGTGTTATTAAGTAGAAAACAACCTCTTGGTCCTTTTAACTCCGACAAACCTGCTCCCGGCGAATGCTAGCCCTTACTTAGAAAACCAACTTCGCATTGTCAGCGAATAAATATACACTTTAGCGAATCTCAAATGTTTATGTTGAGACATGGAAGTTAACAAATTTCATATAAAATAAACTTATTACCTAACGACTGAGGCGCCTTCAGGCTTAGTAAGATCGACTGGCTCACTTCACAATAAAGTTTTCGTCGCGCCACATATTTGATCTGAAGGCTGTGGAAGGGAGTTAGATTATTATGTTAGGTAAGCAATATAGTGTTAATAAACAACG